>CAKZUS010000097.1 GCA_937921805.1 uncultured Granulosicoccaceae bacterium | reverse complement strand
GCGATGGTGTGCTTGTGCAGGGCATCAAGGCGCGCAATGCTGAGGGCGGTGGGGTCAGAGGACGACATCAATAGGGTTTCCATTGTCGAGGGCAATCAATTGCTCGGCGAGGCGCTGCACAATGCGTTGGCGTGCCTCACGGGCGAGCCAGGCAGAGTGGGGCGTCAGCAGTAGGCGAGGGGCGCCGAAGAGAGGATGACTTTTATCGGGGGGTTCTTGAGATAAGACATCGCTGGCAGCGCCGGCGATGGTGTGCTTGTGCAGAGCATCGCTTAGAGCGGCTTCGTCGACGACGCCGCCTCGGGCGCAGTTGATGAGCAGGCTGTCGGGGCGCATGGCCGCAAAGGCGCTGGGGCCAATCAGGTGGTGAGTCTCGGCGTTTAGCGGGCAGTGCAGGCTGATGACATCGCTCGCTTGCAGAACCTGCTCGAAGGCGTGGCGCCCAGGTCGGGGCGGGTGACCACGGCGCTCGGCAATCAATACGTGCATGCCAAAAGCTTCGGCAATTTTGGCCACTGCGCGGCCCAGCTCCCCGTGACCAATAATGCCTAGGGTTTTGCCAGACAGCTCGCGGACGCTAGGGCCGAACCAGCAAAAATGCGGACTATGGCCCCAGCGTCCATCGCGACTGGCAGCGCTGTACTCGGCCAGATGCGTGGTGAGTGCCAAAATCAAAGACCAGACGTGTTGCGCCACTGAGGCAGTGCCGTAGCCGCGCACATTGCACACGGTAAGCCCCCGTTCGCGGGCAGCGTCTAGGTCGATATTGTTGACCCCCGTAGCGGCGACCAAGATACCGCGCAAGTGTGGCGCCGTGGCGAGCATATCGCGATCAAGGACGACTTTGTTGCTTATCACCCAACGCGCGCCTTGCAGGCGCTCAGCAACTTGATCGGGGCGGGTCATGGGGTAGCTGCGAAATGGCAGGGCAATAGCATGGTTGAGCGCCTGCCAGTCGAGATCATCGCCTAGGGTATCGGCATCGAGAAATACGGTGTGCATCACAACAGCCAAATCAAACCAGCATACCGCAGCGCTTTGCCGACTGCCATCGCCGCGACACAGGGCAGCCACGGCCATCGTAGCCAACCTGCCAGTACACACAGAGGATCTCCGATGACCGGTAGCCAGGCCCCTAGCAAGCTCCACACGCCGTAGTGGCGCAGTAGGTAATCAAGGCGTGGAGTGACAGGCGGTATGCGAATCCAGCGTGCGCCCCAGCGCCCCAACGCGATATTGACCACGCCTCCCAGAATATTTCCCGCGCTGGCGGCCAGCCACAACGAGAGAGCAGGGATATCTCCGGCCAGAACCAAGCCGATTAACACCCCCTCGGAGGCCAGCGGCAAGAGTGTCGCGGCAGCAAAGCTGATGGCAAAGAGCGACGCCAGCTCAAACACGATGGTGCACTAGGTCATTCGATACCGTCGCCGCAATGCCCGCAGCAAGCTAAAGGCCCACGGCCACAAGGCAGCGCTGATCAAAACAGGAGCGAAATACAAGCTATAGGAGTGAGGGTGCTGGCCGACCAAGCCGCTGATAAGCAACAAGATCACGCGGTGGACGAGCAGCAATAGAGCCGCAATAAAAGCCTGCTGAATAGCGGGAGCAACGCGTAGGCGCTGGTGTTCGAGCAGGGCAATATACGACATGGCGGTATACGCCAACGCGTGCTGCCCGAGCAGGGTGTCGGTCGCCACATCGGCCAAAATACCAATGCCAAAAGCCGTTCCTACGCCGAAGTTTTTAGGGAGGGCAATGCTCCAGTAGATGATCACTAGCGCCACCCAATCGGGGCGAAAGGGAATCGCCCAGGCGGGCATCGGTGTGATCATCAGCATCAGAGCGACGAGCAACGAGGTGGGTATGACCCAGACGTTGCGAATATGTAGCACGGCGGCTACCCGGGGTCGGCTGCAGCAAATTCACCCGTGGTGGCTGCTTCATCCCACACCAGCAAAATCTCCCGCGCTCTATCGAGTAGCGCTCTGGGGCGTGCGTATACTTCTAGGAAAGGCGCGCCGGGGATTTTGTGAATCTCCGTAACCACGGCTACAGGGTAGTCGGAGGGAAAGCGCCCGCCCAGACCCGAGCTCATGAGTTCGTCGCCGACCTTGATGTCGGAATGATCGGGCAAGTAGCGCAGTTGCAAAGTATCAGCGCGCCCAATGCCCGCTGCGACAGTACGCAAGCCATTGCGCAAAATCTCCACGGGAATGACGTGACTAGGATCTGAAATCAGCAGCACATGCGCGGCATCGGAACTGGTCGAGATCACTTGCCCCATTACTCCGTGCGCGTCCAGCACTGGTTGGCCGACAAACACACCATTGCCCTCGCCCTTGTCGATGCGCAAGCGCTGGCGAAAGGGGTCCATATCCATGCCCAGTAGCTCGCTGATTTGCACCTTTTGGCTCAGTCGTGCCGAGGAGCGCAGCAATGTGCGCAGGCGGGTGTTTTCGTTCTCTAGGCTTTGTGAGCGCTGCAAGCGAGCACGCAGACGGAGGTTTTCGTGCTTGAGAGTGTCGGCGTGGCGCATCAGTGCGAGCTGGTCTTGGACAAACTCAGCCGACGTGGCAACGAATTGGGACGGCACTTGTACCGCCAGTTGGAGAGGGTAAATCCCCTTGGCGATAAAGTCGCGCGCAGCGCCCAGGTGATCGTAGCGCCGATCAATGGCGAGCAAGGCAACGCCCGCCATGAGCAAAACGATCAGCCGGATTTTTACGCCGGTAGTGGGCTGAAAAAGTCGCATGGTGTCGCCGAATCGGAACTAGTCATAGGACAAAAAATCGCTTCCACGTTGGTCGATGAACTCTAATATGCGCCCACCACCCCGTGTAACGCAAGTGAGAGGGTCATCAGCCAAGATAACAGGTAGACCCGTCTCCTCCATTAAGAGGCGGTCGATATCTCTCAACAGGGCGCCACCGCCGGTGATAACGATACCGCGCTCTGCCACGTCAGCACCCAGCTCTGGTGGGGTTTGTTCTAGTGCGGTTTTGACGGCACTCACGATGCCGTACAGAGGCTCTTGTAGCGCTTCGAGAATTTCATTGCTATTGAGCGTGAAGCTGCGCGGGACCCCTTCTGAGAGGTTGCGGCCTTTGACTTCGATTTCGCGTAGCTCTTTGCCCGGATAGGCCGAACCAATCTCGCACTTAATGCGCTCGGCCGTGGCCTCACCGATCAGGGCGCCGTAATTGCGTCGTACGTAGCCGATAATGGCCTCGTCGAACTTGTCGCCACCAA
>CAKZUS010000096.1 GCA_937921805.1 uncultured Granulosicoccaceae bacterium | reverse complement strand
TCAAAAGCCTGAAGGAGCGTGCGCGAAAGCGACAATTACAGGGTCTGCCGCCAAGGGTGGTGGAGATGATAGAGTGGTGCCGAGAGCGAGGATTGAGTGCTGTGTAATCAAAGAGTTAATGGCTTAAGTTGGCGCGTATGGCGTGCTTAGGATGGTGCTGCTACTGATGCTTCCGCTGAGAGTCTTTGACAAATACGAAGAAGGATTTTGATGGTGGGGTTAAAAAATTGTCGTGTACAGAGCTATAGAAGTACTAATGAAAGCTATAGGATCAAAACATTAAACTCTATTGGTAAGGAGTTGCCTTCGCTTATTTCTATCGTTGAAGATTCTTTTTTTTAAAGTGGTTTCATGATGAAAAATTAGGTGTTTATAAAAAGGATAATCCGAGTCATTATTTGATTTTTACAGATGAAGATTTCATTGATGTAATCAGTCATGGGTGAATTCAAAAGTCAAGTGCAACACGCCTTAATATGATCGGCGGTAATCACATCAAACTTCTCCTGCGGTGTCAGCCACTGATGACGTTTTCTGGGTCTGGTATTGAGTAGCCAAGCAACGTCGTTGAGTTTGGTTTGGCTATGTACTGATAGATCAGTGCCTTTCGGGAAGTACTGACGCAGTAATCCATTGGTATTCTCGTTACTGCCTCGCTGCCAAGGCGAGTGAGGATCAGCGAAATAGATGTCCATTTTCAATCGCTTACTCATCAGCGGATGCTCGGCCATCTCTGAGCCACGGTCATAGGTCATTGACAAGCGTAAGAAAGAATCGATTTTGCGAAGTTGGCGCTCGAAGCTTTCACGTACGTCTTGGGCGCTCTTGCTCGCCACCTTGCACAGCACGACAAACCCCGTGGTTCGCTCTACCAAGGTACCAATGGCCGAACGATTGTGAGCACCGACGATGAGGTCTCCTTCCCAATGCCCGGGGGTCAATCGTGCCTCAATATCTTCAGAACGAGCGTGAATCGTTTGAGATTCATCGACTTGAATCGCTGCATTTTGCTTGCCCTTGCTACGATGCCCACGCTGAGCTCTACGGCGTCGCAACTGCCCAATCATGGTCTTTTTCAGTTCGTTGCGCGGATAGGCATAGATCGCTGAATAGATCGTCTCATGACACACGTGCATCGACGGGTCGTCGGGGGAATCGATTTGCAGTCGTTGGGCAATCTGCTGAGGGGACCATTGGCGATGTTCGAGCATATCTCGCACTTTAGCAAATAGGGGCGTGCCAGCACCAAGCTTGTGCCGCCGTCGACACCGGCGTCGCTTGCGTGTGTAGCGCTGCGCCGCCTCAGTGGCACAATAGGCTTCACTGGACTGGCGTGCCAGTTCACGCGAGACGGTCGAACGATCACGGCCTATGCGACGAGCAATGTGAGCGGGAGTTTCACCGTCTTGACGCGCGATTTGAATGATGGCGCGCTCTTCACTGGAGAGATGATTATAGGATGTCATTCGTACTAGATAGGGGATCGCTGTTGCACTTGCAAATTGAGTCTAAGCTGAGAGATTCGATAGCCGTGCTCCTGTACTTCAGCTATCAAAAACGCCAGCATTGTCAATGATGCCGAAGCTTGTCGCTATGGTTGTCCTCATATCATAGGCTATGGCGCAGCGCCCAGCGTGCTTTGAATCAGCTCTAGAATATCGTCTCCCTGCACCTCGGTACACAGGCTCACATTGCTGCGCGATGCCCAGATAGGGTCAGGGTATTCTTCTTTTCCTGTCTCTGCAAAAATGGTTTGGCCTATTCCTGGGCCGCTGGTTGTGACTTCGACTAGGCCACGGCGCGTGCCGAACAGGCTAGGGTCAATAATATAGGCAATGGCGGTGGGGTCGTGCACACAAAACCCAGCGAATCCGCGCGTACTTTCATAGAAATTGGCGTAAAAATCACTGATCTCTGCTAGGAAGCCCCCGACTTTGGGGGAGGACTCGGCCAAAGCTTGGGCGGCTGTCCGTGGCATCACTACGCGGTGGGTGACATCGAGGCCGACCATGACGATCTCCCAGGAGGCTTCGAAGACTTTTTGCGCTGCCGCCGCGTCATTCCAAATATTGGCTTCGGCGACTGGGGACACATTACCACCAACAGTGCCCGCGCCGCCCATGAGTACGACGCCCTTGGCCCACTGTGCTACGCGAGGTTCTCGGTGCAAAGCCATGGCAATGTTGCTAAGCGGGCCGATGGGGACGAGGGTGACTTCGCCAGGGCGTGCACGTAGGGTCTCGATGATGAAGTCGGCCGCATCGACTGGCTGCGCGGTGTACGGCGGGACAGTGTAGTCGACATCGCCAAATCCATTGTGACCGTGCACAAAGTCTGGGAAGTCATTGGGGGCTTGTTGCAAGGGCAGGCCGCAGCCCGCAGCAATAGGGTAGTCGCTTCCTAATAGGGCATTGAGCGCGGCGGCATTGTCGGTGGACTGTGCGACCGAGACATTGCCGAAGACGGTAGTGAGGCCCAGAATCTCTATCGCAGGGGAGTAGTGGGCCAAGGCGATAGCGAAGGCGTCGTCGATGCCAGGGTCGGTATCAATGATGATGGCGTGGGTCACGGGGGTGTCCTAATAGGCTAATCGAATGTTGCACGGCCTTGATCGAGCAAGGCCTGCACTGCGTCTCGCGACGGGATGGTATTTACCGCTCCGGTATCGGAGACACATAGCGCGCTGGCCGCTGAGGCGGTGCGTAGGGCGTCCATGGGCGCTTGGCCCCGCAGGCGCTCGGCCAGGTAGTAGCCGACAAAGGTGTCGCCAGCGCCGGTAGTGTCTTGGGCATCGACGATAAAAATTGGTGCAAACCACTCTTGGTCTGCCGTGCTACAGAGCGCGCCGTCGCGTCCTAGTGTGACGACAATCTCTGTGTCGGGGCAGCGCTCGCGCAAGAGTGACAAGGCCTCTGGGACTTCTTCAGCGCCGCTGAGCTGCTGCAGCTCTACGCGGTTGACGATGAGCAGGCTGAGCTGGTGCAGTGGCAGCTCGGCAGTGGCTGCTGTCACGGGCGCGGGATTGAAAGCCAGCGATAGTCCATAGCGCGCTGCCAGCGCGAACGTGGTCTCGGTGGCATTGGTCTCATTTTGGAGCAATACCCAGCCACTGTGCGTCTTGAGGTGGGCGTCGAGGGTCTCATTCGTTAGCGCCGCATTGGCGCCCGCGAAGAGAATAATATTGTTCTCCGCTTTGGCATCGACCTGGATAATGGCGTGGCCGGTGGGGGCGTCTAACACGTCGATGCCGCGCGTATCGAGTCCCAGTGCAGAGAGCGCATCGCGCGTGGCCTGATCCCCCACAGCGCCGAGGTGTAATACCGCTGCGCCCGCGCGGTGAAGGGCGACGCTCTGGTTGAGTCCCTTGCCGCCTAGGCCGACTTGATAGGCGCTGGCGGCTTGGGTTTCGCCTGCTTGGGTGAGATGCGGCACGCTGTAGACATGGTCGAGGTTAATCGATCCGACATTGATGACCGTCACTAGCGTTCCTTTAAATAGGGTTGTCCGATGGCTCGCGGGGCAATCGCTGTACC
>CAKZUS010000095.1 GCA_937921805.1 uncultured Granulosicoccaceae bacterium | reverse complement strand
GCCCTGCTGGGCCTGCCTGATGACACCCGCGCTGCGTGCCTAGAGCAAGTGGGCCGTGGCGGCTTTACAGAGCGCCACCTAGCGGTGCGCAATGCCCAAGGGCAGGAGCTGCACGTTGATTTGAGTGTGGTGCCAGCGGAGGGAGGCGGGCTGCTGTTTGAGCTCAGCGGCGTCGATCGTCACCTGCGGATTGCCCGCGAGGGCGAGCTGTTGGCACAGCAATCGGCGACACACAACCTGCTGCGCGGCTTGGCACATGAGGTCAAAAACCCGCTGGGCGGCTTGCGCGGTGCGGCGCAGTTGTTAGAGGCAGAGTTCGCCCCCAGTTCGCCAATGCGCGAGTACACCCAGGTCATCATTGCCGAAGCGGATCGCTTGCGGGTGCTTATTGACCGGCTGCTGGGACCAGGGCAAACCCCGCGCTGGGAGCGGCTGAATGTGCATCGGGTGTTAGAGCGGGTTGCGGCCCTGCTGCGCGCGCAAGCGCCTCCTACGCTGCGTCTGGTGTGCGACTACGACCCGAGTATCCCACCGCTGCAAGCAGATCACGACTGGCTGCTACAGGCGATACTGAATTTAGGTGTGAATGCCCTAGAGGCCTGCGAAGGCGCCGCCCAGAGCGCTGTCCAGAGTGCTGTCCAGAGCACGGATATACAGCACCGCATCACGCTGCGCAGCCGCGTGGCGCATCACTTCACCATCGGCCAGCACCAGCACCGGACGGTGGTGGTGCTGCAAGTGATCGACGATGGTCCGGGCGTGGCGCCGGAGCTGCGCGATCAGCTGTTCTATCCATTGGTGACCGGCCGCGAGCAGGGGACTGGCTTGGGCTTGTCCATCGCCCAGTCTCTTGTGCGCCACCACGGTGGCTTGATCGAGGTGACATCGCAGCCAGGGCACACGGTGTTCTCTATTTTTTTACCCCTGACAGAAGTGCAGGCGACGGAGTAGCAAATGCCAACGGTATGGGTCATAGACGACGATCAATCGATTCGCTGGGTGCTCAGCAAAGCCCTACAGTCTATTGCTGACGTGCATTGCTTCGAGACGGCCGAGAGCGCGCTGTTGCAGTTGCGCACGCTCGATAGTTCTAGCGCGGCACCGGTGGCGATATTTTGTGATGTACGCATGCCTGGCGCCATCGACGGCTTTGCGTTCGTGAGTACAGTGGGGACAGAGCGCCCGGGTCTCCCCGTGATCATCATGACGGCCTACACCGACCTGGATAGTGCCGTGAGCTCTTTCGACGTGGGGGCTTTTGACTATTTGCCCAAGCCTTTCGATGTAAACGAGGCGATGGAGCTGTGTCGGCGCGCCTGCAAAGCGGGAGAAGCGCAGCAACCTCTCCCCGCGCCCAGTCTGCACAGCGAAGCTACGATTGTGGGCGAAGCACCCGCAATGCAGCAGGTTTTTCGAGCGATTGGACGCCTGGCGCGCTCTCATATCACGGTGTTGATTAATGGCGAATCGGGCAGTGGCAAAGAGCTGGTGGCCAATGCCCTGCACACGCACAGCCCGCGTGCTAAGGGGCCGTTTGTCGCGCTTAACATGGCGGCGATTCCGCACGATTTAATGGAGAGTGAGCTATTTGGTCACGAGAAGGGGGCCTTTACTGGTGCGGCGGCCTTGCGACAAGGGCGCTTTGAGCAGGCCCACGGCGGGACGCTGTTTTTAGATGAAATCGGAGACATGCCCTCTAGCCTGCAAACTCGTTTGCTGCGGGTGCTGGCAGAAGGGGAGTTTTTCCGCGTAGGCGGGCCTGCACCGCTGCGTGTCGATGTGCGCATTATCGCCGCGACCCACCAAAACCTCGAACACAAAGTGGCAGCGGGGGAGTTTCGCGAAGATCTTTTTCATCGCTTAAACGTCATTCGTTTGCACATTCCACCACTGCGTGAGCGCAGCGAAGATATTGCGCCATTGCTGGAGTATTTTTTGCGCAGTGCCTCATCGGAGCTAGGAGTGGAGCCAAAAAGCCTGACTCCCGCAGCGCTGCGTTGCCTAGAGCGTGCACCGTGGCCCGGCAATGTCCGGCAGCTAGAGAACGTGGCGCGCTGGATCACGGTGATGGCTAGCGGCCGCTGGGTTGATGTCGATGCGCTGCCTGAGGGGCTAGAGCAGGGACTAGAGCAAGCGAATTCGGGTAGCGTGGTCTCTGCCGCGCCCCTGGACTGGGAGCATGCGCTCGCCGACTGGGCACGATTCGCTCTGAGCAATACCGACGAAGAGGCTCCGTTGGGCGGGGTGCAGACGCGCTGCGAGCGGGTGCTGCTGCAGGTTGCTCTAGAGCACTGTGACAATCGCCGTAGCGATGCGGCGCAGCTATTAGGCTGGGGCCGCAATACAGTCACTCGCAAGCTGAAAGAATTGCGTCTCTAAGAGTCTCTAAGAGTCTCTACGAGTCTCTAAGAGTCTCTACGAATCTCTAAGAGCTCTTAGGGCAGCCGGATTGCCGCGGCGCAGTTCTTTTGATCGACGCCAGCCCAGTCGCTGCCACTTGCACAGGCGGGGGTTGCGTCGGCATGAAAACGAATAGAGCCGGTATCAGCGCTCCCATCGTCTAGCTGGCGGTCGAGGGCGGCGAGCACATCGGCGGGAATATTGGCACCGCTATACAGCTCGTTTTGCCCATTGCCGTTCGCCCCCCAGTCGGAGTAGGCGATTTTGTAGTAGCCCCCGTAGGGGTTACCGGGGCATACGCCGTCGCTACATTCCAGGTCGCTAATTACTGCAATGCCGCTGCCGGTATAGGCGCCGCTTAATAAGCCACTCCCGGCAAGGTGTTGCCACACCGCTGCCGCTTCGGGCAGTGCATCAATCAACCCGTTGCCATTGCCATCGCTGTAGTGGCTGTCGATGCTGTTACTGGCGCGGGCATGGTCTCCAGGGTAGGCATTGAAACGCTCGCGATAGAGTACCCAGGTGGTTTGAATTTGCTCGACATCGTCGATCAGGCGTTGCGCGCGCGATTGGCTAATGAGGCTGCTTCCCTGCATTACGGCGCCCAGTAAAACACTGATGATCACTAGTACGATGGCCAGCTCAATCAGGGTGAGTCCTTGGTGTTTCATTGCATTTCCTTTGCATTGTCTTTTCGTATTGACGACGACACACTTTCTATTGATTCTCATACTACTTTCGCATGACGTATCGTCCTAGTTACCGTCAGGCAAGCTCAGAAGCACGCATTGCAAGCCAGGGCTAACCTTCTAAGCAGATAGCATTTGTGTGTATCCCTTGGTTGCCACTGCTGGAAATGGCCCGCGAATTGAAACCCTCTGCATTCCAAAAGCTTCGAGGACGAGCACATGAAATGGTTTGTGGGGTGGCTAGTATTACTGTGGTCTGGGGGGGCGTGGGCGGTTGACATGAGTTGCCCAGCACCGGGATATTCGCTGTTGAGCTCGGTGGTGCGCGTATCTGGAGATGACGGCAGTCGTGCTAGCGGTGTGGTGATCGACAAAGACAAAGTGGCCACGGCGGCACACGTTGTGAGCGGCGCTTATTCGGTCTTTGTCCAGGTCAATGGCGTCGACTACAACGCGCAAATTATGCGTATTGACGAAGAACTGGACTTGGCTCTGTTGGCTGTCCCGACGCAAGACCTCAAGCCGATTCCTGTGAGTCGAAATATGCCAGTGTACTGGCAGCCTGTCTGGGCGGTGGGCTTCCCTCTTGCGCAGGCGCAGGCTGCAACGCCGGGCTTTTTTGAACGGGTGTATAACGGCGGTTTGCAGACGACTGCGGATGTGCAGAGTGGGCAGTCCGGGGGCGCGCTGGTGTCATGTGAGGCAGGGAGTCATGTTGTGCTGGGTATTGTACGCGGGTATGGGGCGTACCCAAATTCCAGCGGGGGCTTTGACCGTTTGCCCGATTTTTCAGTCTCGGTGACGGCCAATGATCTCAGTGAATTTATTGACGATGCGGCGGTCTTGACACGCGTTTACTAAGCCGGTAGCGCTCTGAGCTGAACCGTTACCTGCCCGTGGCGTCTGAATGCGTTGTCATTCAATAGTGTTGTGTCCCCATGCTTACAGTTTTACTCCGGTGCGTATTGTGTTGCGTCGTGTGCGCCTCAGCGCAAGCTGAGTGCCTCGTCCCAGATTCTTCATTGCGCCGGGCTGTTGTGCGGGTGCTGGGAGATGATGGCAACCACGCTAGCGGTGTGATTGTCGGC
>CAKZUS010000094.1 GCA_937921805.1 uncultured Granulosicoccaceae bacterium | reverse complement strand
CCCCACAGCAGTGCAGTTAGGCTTTGCCCCCTTGCTTGAGGCAGGAGCCATAGACGCCTCGACGCTCATCGCCGATGCGAAGTCTGGCGTGACGGGAGCGGGGCGAGGCGCCAGTGTCGCGACACTGTTCAGTGAGACCAGCGATAGCTTCAGTGCTTATGGCGTCGCTGGGCACCGGCATTTGCCTGAGATCCAGCAAGGCTTGTCGCAGTTATCCGAGCGCGAGATCAATCTGACTTTTGTACCGCATCTTGTGCCGATGCTACGAGGAATTCACGCTACGCTGTATGCCACGCTGACGCAGCCCGAGCTTGATTTGCAAGCCTTGTTTGAAGCGCGTTATCAGGATGAAGCGTGTGTGGATGTGATGCCGGCCGGCTCACACCCGCAAACGCGCTCTGTGCGAGGGGCAAATATCTGTCGCCTTGCAGTGCATCGCCCCAGAGGCAGCAATCAGGTCGTCGTTTTGGCTGTCGAGGACAATCTTGTCAAAGGGGCGTCTTGACAAGCAGTACAATGTATGAACATTATGGCGGGCTTGCCAGAGACGCTAGGGCTCGAAGTCGTGCCGCTGATGCCCTGAGAGAGACACCACTACTACTATGCCTAAATTAGCCCCGATACGCAGCAAACAGACGTTTGTTGTGCGTACGAAACCGACTTTGCCCACGCCGCTACTGTGGGCTATCGCTATAGGGATATTGATTGCCATTGCCATAGCTAGTTTCTTTGCTGGCTTACACCAATCTGGGTATTTGGTACAAGCCAATGCTGCGTTTGAACGCCAACTACGCGAGCGCAATACGCAGTTGGAGACCCAGCTTGGCGATGCACAGCAGCAAGCGGCGAGCGCAGAGCAGTCTTTGCAGATCGAAGCCGTCGCGCGCGCAGAGACCAAGCAGTTATTAACGCAAGCGCAAGCAGAAATAGCCGCCTTGCAAGAGGACTTAGGTTTTTATCGCTTGTTCTCAGATATCGACAAAGTGTCTGACAAGCTCCAGCTTCACGATGTGAGCGTCAGCGATGAGGGGGAGGGCCGCTATGTCGTCACCGCCTTGCTGGCGTATCGAAACAGTGAGCGCGTCGAGGTGCCCGGTACTCTCGATATGCGTTTGTCAGGGGAAATATCGGGGCGTTCAGTGATCTATGCCATGTCTGATTTGCACCCAGACAAGGCGCCCTCTATCCCGTTTTCTCTGATGCGCTATCAGCGCATTGATTGGGCACTGCAATTGCGCACGGGCATGAAGCCCGAGACGTTGACGGTGATCGTGAACCCACAAAGCGATGAGCTTACACGTGTGAGTAAAGATTTTACTTGGCAATCATTAATTTCTAGTTAGGCAGGGACTCTCTCTATGTTTGGCCGCAAAAAAAATCGTTCCCGTACAGCGGAAGTCGATACGGTAATAGGCGCTCGCGTGACGATGTCGGGCAATATTGAATTCGCCGGAGGGCTACACCTCGATGGTGTGGTGCGGGGCAATATCACTGCCATTGGCGATGATATAAACGCTATTGTGATTATTAGCGAACATGCCGAAGTCGATGGCGAGGTGCATGTTCCCAATGTTGTGCTCAACGGGCGAGTGGTCGGCGATGTGATTGCCACAGAGCGCGTCGAGCTACACCAGTTGGCGCGGGTATCCGGCAACGTTTATTATCACTCCATGGAGATGGTGATAGGGGCCGAAGTGAATGGGCAGCTCCTGCGCCGTGAGCCTGATGAACTCAAGGCGATGCTCAATAGCGGTCAAGAGAGTCAAGCGGTCGCTGAGGCGAGTCCCGCTCAGAGCACTGCTCAAGAAATACAGCCAGCAGGCGCCGAATAATACGCAGGAGCTTGAAGCCCAAGGCATCCTTCCCCATATACACTAGAAAGACATACCGAGTGTGAGACCTAATGGAACCTGAAATATATCGCCCTGACGCCGAGGAAGTACCGTTGGTATTCACCTCCGCTGCAGCGAGCAAAGTACGTGATTTGATTGAAGAAGAAGGCAATGACGAGTTGAAACTGCGCGTCTTTATCAGCGGAGGCGGATGCTCTGGATTTCAATATGGATTTACTTTCGACGAAGAGCTGCAGTCTGGGGATACTGAGGTGAAGACTGACGGTGTGACGCTATTGGTCGATCCGATGAGCGTGCAGTACCTGACTGGCGCCGAGATTGATTACAGTGAAGGCATTGAGGGCGCGCAGTTTGTGATCCGCAATCCGAATGCCGTAACAACTTGCGGTTGCGGGTCTTCGTTCTCTGTTTAGATCGAATTAGATCGAAATTGAGCCTTGTTCCCTCAAGGCTGTTTTTCTTTACATTTGGAGTACTGCGCAGCAGGTGAATAGGTGCTGCTGCGACTCTAGTCTAGCTAGCGAGAGGCGATACTCACATCGCCTTGCTTTTCTGCTTCAGCCAGCTGAGTCATCAGCGGCTCTATGCGGCGCTTCAGCGCTGCTAGTTGTTGTTTTTTCAACTTGGAGCCGCCAAAAGTTTTGAGCTTGAGCGGATCCACGTGCACACCATTGATGCGTACTTCGTAGTGGAGATGCGGGCCTGTCGCCCAGCCAGAGGAGCCTACGTAGCCCACAATCTGCCCTTGCTTGATGCGGTCGCCCTTGCGTTTGCTGCTGTACTTGGACATGTGTGCATAGAGTGTTGAATAGCCGTTGGCGTGGCGCAGAACAACAGTGCGACCATAACCGCCCTTGGTGCCTCGATATTCGACAATACCGTCGGCAGTAGCATGAATCGGCGTGCCAGATTTTGCCCCATAGTCAACGCCTTTATGTGCCTTGATTTTATGCAGTATGGGGTGCTTGCGCCGCGTGCTGAAGGGAGACGTGATGCGAACAATATCCACGGGGTTGCGCAAAAACGACTTGCGTAGGCTCTTGCCCGTTTCTGTGTAGTAACCGCTTGTCGCGTCATCTTCAAACAAAAAGGCACGCGTGGTCTCTCCCGCATTCGTGAACGAGGCGGCGAGGATTTTTCCTGTTCTGACAGGTGTGCCTTCTTGCGTCGAAAACGATTCGTAAATGAGTGCAAATTCGTCGTTGGCTTGAATGTCCTTGGCGAAGTCGATGTCCCACTTGTAGATATCAGCCAGATTCATTACCAGATTGTGCGAAATGCCAATGGATTCGGCAGTGTTGAACAAAGAGGAATCGATCTTGCCGTGAGCAACACGCAAATCCCGCCGAAGTGGCGTCATTTTGACTTCCGCAACAAATTCCCCATCTTCTGTGCGACTCACCAGAAGCTCTTTCTCCAGAGACGACTGGTAGCGCATTGACTCGACTTCCCCTTCACTGTCGTAGTGAAAATGGACCGTTTGGCCTACGCGGATGTGACCGAGAGTACGCTTGGCATCACGATTGCGTAGCAGCGTCAGTATCTCTCCACCTGTGAGGCCATGTGCTTTGGCAACATCAAAGAAAGAATCTCCAGATTTGAACTCAACCGATATCAACTCTGGCGGTGCAGTGCTGGCCACTGGAGCGATGTCGGAAGTTGTCGCCGGCAGCTCTGCTGTCCCTGCGGCCTCAACTACCTTAAGTGAAGATGTCTCTGTCGTCGATGGCGAGGCGGCAGTCGTGCTGGGCGCGCTGCTGCTAGGGGCTTGGTGTTGATCGAGCCCTACAATGTCAATGTCTGGACTATCAAAGGTGTACTCAATGTTGAGAACCTGATCATCACCTGAAAATCCACTTGATTTCGCATTCGCCGTTTCGATAAAGCGAATGTTAGAGGCTCCCTCCACCAGAGTGGAGAAGTGCTGCTTTGCTATGACAGCAAAGAAACCGAAAAAGGCGATTCCCGCCCCCCACGCGAGGAGTTTTCCCAGCTTTCTAGGCCCATCACCCAGGTAGCGTGCCTGAGAGTAGCGGCTGGGGTTGTTCCGAAAGACCTGTTGTAGTCCCCGGTTTTTGCGCATGCTCCACGCTAACAATCGATCACTATTCACTACTTACCAACTCCAAGAACGTCAAAGACGCTACGACCTTGTAGGGTCCCCTTTGTTATGTTCAACATGAATATACATATAGTGTGGATGAGTTACGCCGCCAAGCATTGTTCAAGTGGCACCGTCATGTCAACACCTATGCTCATGATTTGGTACAAAACCGACATGCCAATCTGCACCTCGAACCGTACCTGAACGTTAGGATACACTGGTAGAAGTGGTCCTGTAACGCAAGCACCAAAACGCGATCCTCCGGTGCGAAGACAATAAAGTATGAAATATCTTCGCAAAAGAGTTGACAGTTCGTAATCGGGTCTGTAATATGGGCTTCTTTGGTGAGGCAACGAGCTCACCGCTCTTTAACAATTTAGTAAGAACAGCTTGTGAGGGTGCTCTTGGTGTCAATACCTTAAAGAGTGCTTAGTTAGCAGTAGCTAGGTGCTCGA
>CAKZUS010000093.1 GCA_937921805.1 uncultured Granulosicoccaceae bacterium | reverse complement strand
TGCAACAGAAGCCGACGCAACGACAAATCATTCTGGCATGGGCCGTCCATGCTTACACTGCCTTGGGCCTGCCCATTGCCTTGCTCTGCGCCTATGCGCTCTCACAGGGCAATGCACGACAGTTTTTTCTGTGGTCCTGCCTTGCCTGTGCGATTGATGCAACGGATGGTTTTTTTGCGCGTAAAGTCGGAGTGAAAACGATATTGCCGCATTTCGATGGTGCGCGCCTCGACGATATTGTCGATTATCTGCATTTCGCGCTGCTGCCCGCCATCGCTTTGCCAGCGCTGGGCTTGCTGCCGCTAGAGCACTGGTGGATGGCGGCAATACTGCTGATCGCCAGCGGCTATGGGTTTTGCCAGGGCATGGCCAAGACCGACGATGCGTTTGTCGGGTTTCCATCGTATTGGAATATTTTGGTGATCTACCTCTATGTGCTCGACGCGCCGGTATCAGTGGTGATTATCTCCATAGTGGTGCTCTCGGTGCTGGTATTTATCCCGATTCACTTCGTCTATCCCTCGCGCACCCGCCTGTATATGCCGCTGACTTTGGGCTTGGGCGTTGCGTGGGGGGCAGCGATGTTTGGTATCGCCGCTTGGCCTGATTCGGGCTGGGCCGAGACGGTGGCGCAATGGTCGCTGTTGTACGTGGTCTATTACACGGTGTTATCGGGGATTCATCATCGCCGTATTCATCAACAAGCCCACCAATAGGCTGACCAATAGGGTGACTCTAAAACTCACCCAGAAACTCACCCGGAAACTCACTCAGAAGCCCAAGAGGGCTTAAGAGTGAGTGCCTGAGAGCGCTTAGGGCTTGAGCTGGTAGCCGCTGGAGAATATCTTGTGAATGGCCACCATACAGGCAACTAAAAACACGGCGATAGCCAATACACTCCAGCCAACGTGCACATCGGCGAGGCCAAAAAAGCTCCACCGAAACCCGCTGATGAGATAAACCACCGGGTTAAACAGGGTCACGGTTTGCCAAGCGGGGGGCAGCATACTGATGCTATAGAAGCTGCCGCCGAGAAAGACCATGGGTGTGATGATCAGCAGCGGTACGAGCTGTAGCTTTTCGAAGTTGTCCGCCCAGATCCCAATGATGAATCCCAGCAAAGCAAAGCTAATGCAGGTCAGCACCAAAAACGTCATCATCCACAGCGGATGGGCGATCTCTAGCGGCACAAATAAATTGGCTGTCGCGAGAATGATCAAGCCGATGATCAGAGATTTGCTCGCCGCTGCACCGACGTAGCCCAGCACGACTTCCCAGGGCGATACCGGGGCTGACAAGATCTCGTAGATCGTGCCTGTGAACTTGGGGAAATAAATTCCGAAGGCCGCATTGGTGACGCTCTGGGTGAGCAATGACAGCATGATGAGGCCCGGTACGATAAACGCCGCATAACTGATTCCTTCGACGCTCTCAATGCGCGCGCCAATCGCCGCGCCAAAGACGACAAAGTAGAGCGAGGTGGAGATCACGGGCGAGATAATGCTTTGCAGAATCGTACGGCGGGTGCGATTCATTTCAAAGAAGTAGATGGCCTTGATGGCTTGCCAATTCATGATGCCTCACTGACGAGGTTGACAAAGATCTCTTCGAGAGAGCTTTGTGAGGTTTGTAGGTCTTTAAGGCGCAGGCCAGCGGCGGCCACATCGCCCAGCAGTCGGGTGATGCCCGTGCGCTCGGCATTGCCGTCGTAGCGATAGGTGAGGATGCGACCGTTGTCGGTACGCTCAAGCTGGTAGTGCGCCAAGCTCTCTGGGAGGGCCTCTACCGGCTCGTGCAATATGATGCTTAAGCTTTTCTCGCCCAGCTTCTGCATCAGCACCTGCTTGTCTTCGACGAGCAGAATTCGCCCTTGGCTGATCACGCCAACCCGGTCTGCCATCTCTTCGGCTTCTTCGATGTAGTGAGTCGTGAGGATGATGGTCACGCCCTCGTCACGCAGGCGACTGACGGTCTCCCACATGCCTTTGCGCAGCGTCACATCGACCCCCGCTGTTGGCTCATCCAAGAACAAAATGCGCGGCTGATACGACAGGGCTTTAGCGATGAGTAAGCGTCGCTTCATGCCACCTGAGAGAGTCATAATGGTCGCGTCTTTTTTGTCCCAGAGTGATAAGTCTTTGAGAATACGCTCGATCAGTGCGGGGTCGGGCTTGCAGCCGTGCAAACCGCGCGAAAAGCTCACGTCGTCCCACACCGTCTCAAACGAGTTGGTGGTCAGCTCTTGGGGGACGATGCCGATCAGGCGCCGTGCCTCGCGAAATTGCTTGACGATATCGTAGCCAGCGACGGTGACGCTGCCACTGCTGGCGTTGACAATGCCGCAGATGATGGAGATTAAGGTGGTTTTGCCCGCGCCATTGGGGCCAAGCAGAGCGAGAATCTCGCCCTCTTGTATTGCCAAGTCCACGCTGTGCAAGGCCTGGTGGCCCGAGGCGTAGGTTTTGGTGACGCCTTGCACCGAGACGATGCTACCCATAAGGATGTTGCCCGAGAAGAAAGAGCGCTAACATAGCACGCTCAACTACTGGAAGAAGACAATGGGCCGTTGGCGTCCTCCCCAAGCGCCTTCCGCGCCGTATATCACCCCCGAAGGCTATGCCGCACTGCAAAGCGAGACCCGCGAGCTCTGGGCAAAACGCGGCGACGTCGTTCAAGCGCTGGCGGCGGCGGCGGCTGAAGGAGACCGCTCAGAGAACGCCGAATATATCTACCGAAAGAAGCAGCTTGCGGAGGTGGATCGGCGCATTCGCTATCTGCAAAAACGCCTGCCGTCGCTCAAAGTCGTCGATCAGGTCGCAGACCACACTATCGTCCTCTTTGGAGCCTGGGTCACGCTAGAGGATGAGCAGGGCGAGATTCAGAGGCACCGTATTGTTGGTTCTGATGAGATTGATCCCGCGCGCTCTTATATCAGTATCGACGCTCCAGTGGCCCGCGCGGTGTTGCGCAAAGCCATTGATGATGAGGTTCGTGTCGAAATTGGCGGTACGGTGCGCGAGCTGGTGATTCTCAATATCGAATACGACTCAGTCGTCCGCTAGACCCCCGCCCCCAATGCGCTCTGTCTGTTCTTTTTTCTGTTTTCTCACTGGCTGATTTCTCACTGGCTGAGAATCTCTCGCCATGCCCTCGGAGTTTTATCTTATGCACGCTGCCCTACACACCGCTCTCTATGCTGCCGCGTTGGCGTGTTGGCTGGTCTTTCTCAGTTCGCGCG
>CAKZUS010000092.1 GCA_937921805.1 uncultured Granulosicoccaceae bacterium | reverse complement strand
GAGCAGGGCGCTGGTGACCGTGCGGCGGTAGTCGGCACTGGCGCGCACGTCGCTCATTGGAGTCAGGGCAGCCACGGCGTCGTGGGTGAGAGCCTGCCAGTCTTGTTGCAGACTCGCCCCCTGCAGGGCCTGCTCAATGCCGCGTGCACGAAGCGGCGTCGCAGCCATGCCCCCCAGACCGATACGAACCCGGGCGACGCATTGCTCGCCCTGCCGCAAATCCAGGCGCAGCGCGGCGCAGAGCAGCACAGTCGAGATATCGTCTTCGATGCGCTTAGAGATTTTGTAGGCGAAAAGCTGCGTTTGTGGGACGATGGGGAAAATCAGTTGCTCGATTAGCTCGTCGTGGCGCAGTACGCTCTGGCGATAGCCTGTGAAGAAATCATCGATAGCAATCGTGCGCGCCGTGCTGCCGTTGCTCACGCGCACCGCGCCGCCGAGTGCGATCAACACCGGCGCCACATCGCCAATCGGCGAGGCCGAACCGAGGTTGCCGCCGAGCGTTCCGCGGGTGCGCACCTGCGGGCCGCCGATGCGCGACCACAGGGCGGCGAGCTGTGGAAACGCGTCGAGCAAGGCGTCTTGCGATTCGCGATAGCTCAGTGCCGCACCCAGTACCAGCTGGTCTGCGCGGCGCTCCTGCACCCGCAGCGCGTCGATGCCACTGACATCAATAAGCTGCGCAATGTGCTCGTCATTTTGGGTGATGCGCAGCGCTAGGTCTGTCGCCCCCGCGACCAGTTCCGCCTCGGGGTATTGGGCGCGCAGGCGCTGGAAATCTGCCAGGGTGTGCGGGCGCCAATATGACGTGGCTGGTGACGCGGCTTGTTCGGTATCGTCCATATCATCCAGCGGCAGAGCGTCTTGCGCCCAATGCGGCGGGGTCTCTTCGCGCTGCGCCAGCGCCGTTTGCAGCGCCGAGACGATGGGACGATAGCCCGTACAGCGGCAGAGATTGCCCGCGATGGCTGGCACAATGCCCTCTGGCGTGCCGCCGCCGTGATAATGCGCGACGCCGGAGATAACGAACCCGGGCGTACAAAAACCGCACTGGCTCGCGTGCTCGTCGATCATCGCCTGCTGCACGGGGTGTAGCGTATCGCCGTCGGCGATGTGCTCGACCGTCACCACATGCCCGCCGTGCACCGCGCCCACGGGCGTGATGCAGGCATTAATCGCGCGGTATTCGCCCTGTTGGCCTAGCAACACCGTGCAGGCGCCGCA
Organism: uncultured Granulosicoccaceae bacterium; assembly: GCA_937921805.1. GTDB lineage: Bacteria > Pseudomonadota > Gammaproteobacteria > JABXHR01 > JABXHR01 > CAKZUS01. The sequence continues at coordinate 3,940 of CAKZUS010000092.1, read as the reverse complement.
GTCACCAGAGCCGCAGCCCTCCTTGGTGCCCGTGAGGTGTAGCGTCTCGCGCAGATACGCTAAGAGCATCGTGTCGGCGCTGTGCGCAATGTGATGCGTGTGGTCGTTAATGCGGCAAGTCGTCATGGTGGGGTCATTGGCTCCAAGAAGGATCAATATAAGCGCGGCTAGGGCAATAATGTCTGATTTGCTCCCTAACATAGCGGAATAAAGACAGTAAGCGTCTTCATTGAGCTAATGCGCCTAAGAGAGAGACGAGGGGGCGGTTGGGGTCTGTGCCCGAGCTGCGTGCCCGAGCAGCAGACATAAGCAGCGGGCATAATAAAGGCCGCATATAGCGGCCTTTCATTTTGTGCATCTTTCAGCTTGTTAGCGTGCTAGAGCGCATATCCCAATTTACTAGTTCCTGATCATAATCCAAGCCACTCTCGGGCGTCAATAGCAGTGTTGCATTTCCGAGTCTGTGTTTTTGTAGGCATTCCATGATCTTTACGCTCCGTGTTATTTTCAGTCTGTATTGCACGCCGTTATAGATCAAAAAAGAAAGGAATCTCGCTGTGGAAGAACCCATTATGCGCTACCGCCTCGCTCTGGATTTGGGCACCACCTCAATCGGCTGGGCCGTGCTGCGGCTCGACGCGACGGACAAGCCCTGCGCCATTGTCAAACTCGGTTCGCGGATTTTTAGTGATGGACGGCATCCGCAGACAGCCGTTTCTTTGGCTGCTGCACGGCGATTAGCGCGGCAGCAACGCCGTCGCCGTGATCGCCTGCTCAAGCGCAAGCGCTTGATGCAGGAGGCCTTAGTCGCGTTGGGCTTTTTGCCTACTGATGAGGCGAAGCGCCAGGACTTGGTCACGCACAATCCGTATGAGCTGCGGGCCAAGGGGCTAGATACTGAGCTCACGGGGCCGGAGTTTGGGCGGGCGATGCTGCACATCAACCAGCGTCGGGGCTTTAAGAGCAATCGCAAAACCGATGCGGCGGATAATGACAGCGGCGCGCTGAAGCAGGCGATTAAGCGCCTGAATGAAACGCTGGAAGCGGAGCAGTGCCGCACTCTGGGCGAGTGGCTCGCAAAGCGATATGCGGCTAATAAACAGGTGCGCGCGCGACTTAGCGACGGCAATAAGAAAGACCGAGCGTATAACTTCTATGCGGATCGCGGCATGATCGAGCACGAGTTCGATACGCTCTGGGCGGCGCAACAGCCGCATAATCCCGCGCTGTTTACCGACGACGCCCGCGACAAGATCAAAGATATTTTGCTGTTCCAGCGCCCGCTGCGCCCACAGGTGCCAGGGCGTTGCACCCTGGAGCCAGCATTAGAACGCGCGCCCAATGCCCTGCCGAGTGTGCAGCGCATGCGGATCTATCAAGAGCTGAATAACTTGCGCGTGATCGCGCCCGATCTCTCGCAAACCCCTCTCACGCGCGAGCAACGCGACATTGTGGCGGCGGCGCTAGAGCGGCGCAAAGACCTGACATTTACGACGCTGCGCAATAAAGTGCTCAAGCTCCCCAGTCAAACCACGTTTAGCCTAGAGGGTATCAAGCGCGACCGCCTACAAGGCAACCTCACCAGCATGACCCTGGGGCACAAGAAAATCATGGGCGAAGCCTGGCACGCCTTGCACTGGCACGAGCAAGACGCGATTGTGGAACAGCTTTTGGCTCAGGAGAGCGAGCGCGATCTGCTCCACTATCTCCAACAGGTCGCGAACATCGACAGCGCGACGGCGCAATTGATGGCGAGTGCCGCCCTAGTGCCAGGTTTTGGCAGGCTGAGCCGCGAGGCCATCGCGCGTATCTTGCCGGTGCTCCACGAGCAAGTGATCACCTACGACAAAGCCGTGCTGGCAGCGGGGTATGGCTCGCACAGCCAACTGGGGCCAGGAAGCGAACGGAAAGATCTGTTGGAGGCATTGCCCTATTACGGCATACCGCTGCAACGCCACGTAGGCTTTGCGCAGCCCAAGCCCCGCAACGATGAAGAGCGCTACGGCAAAATCTCCAACCCCACCGTGCACATCGGCCTGAACCAAATACGCGTCGTCGTGAATGCCCTGATCAAACGCTACGGCCACCCCAGCGAGGTGCACATCGAAGTCGCGCGCGATCTCAAGCTCAGCAAAGAGCGGCGCCGGGAGATAGAGCAAGACCAAAAGAAGCGCCAAGATCGCAACACCGCCCTGGTGGGCGAAGCCTGTCAGGTGCTGGGCGAAGATCCAGAGCTTCTAAAGGGGGGCAGGCGCCGTAGCCTGAGCCAGAAAATGCAGCTCTGGATCGAGCTCAACCCCGATGACTGCGCCGACCGTCGTTGTCCGTTTAGTGGCAAGCAGATCAGCATCGAGCAGCTGCTCAGTAGCGAGGTCGAGATCGAACACATCTTGCCGTTCTCGCAAACGCTCGACGACAGCATGAATAACAAAACCGTCGCCTATCGCGAAGCCAACCGCCGCAAGGGCAATAACAGCCCCTTCGAAGCCTTTGGCGATGACCGCTATGCCAGCGAAGGCTATCTCTATAGCGATATCTTGCTGCGCGCGCGCAAAATGCGCAACGCCAATAAAACCGGCCGCTTCGCAGCCAATGCGATGGAAAAATGGCGAGGAGAGAACGGCTTTCTGGCCCGCGCGATCACTGACACCGCCTATTTAGCCAGCGTCGCCACGCAGTACCTCGCCTGCGTCTGCGACCATGAAAAAGTCGTCGCTATACCCGGGCGCCTCACCGCGATGCTGCGCGGGCACTATGGCCTGAATCGCCTGCTCGCGGGGAGCCGCCACAAAAACCGCGACGACCACCGCCACCACGCCATCGACGCCGCCGTGATTGGCCTCACCGACCGAGGGCTATTGCAGCGATTTGCTGCGGCTAGCGAATCGGCCCGCCAGCAGCAGCTAGATCGACTCATCGACCAACGCCCCCTGCTGTGGCCTAGTTTTGAGCGCCAAATCGAGCACGCGATTGCGCATCTGTGGGTGAGCCACAAACCCGATCATGGCTATCAAGGCGCGATGCACGAAGAGAGTGCCTGGGGGCTGCGGCCCGATGGACGCGCCACCCTGCGCAAACGCAACGATACAAACCAACGCGTACGCGAATACGCCAACAAAAAGCTCATCCTCATCACCGAGCCTGGGCTAGCGCGCCATGGCGTGACCGAAGACGGCGACCCCAAGCCCTACAAAGGCTACGTCGGCGGCAGCAACTACTGCATCGAGATCTGGCGCGACGCCAAAGGCAAGTACCACGGCGACGTGATCTCCACCTTTGACGCCTACCAACTCGTGCGCCAACACGGCGAGGCCCCCGCCTGGGCGATGCTGCGCCACCCCACGCGCACCCTAGCGGGGCAGCCGCTAGTCATGCGGCTAATGCGCAACGACACGGTGGAGATGACGGTGGATGAGCAGCGCCGGGTGTTTCGAGTCGTTTCAATTAATGCTAAACCGCAAGTGGTCTTCGCTCCACTGAACGAAGCCAATGTCGATGCGCGTAACCGCGATAAGAAGAATGTTTTTGCGTATACATCGAAAACTCCAGGGAAGCTGATGAAAGCAGGCGCTCAGGCTGTGGTAATAGACCCTATTGGGCGCAAGCGCCTCGTGCGCCATAGGAGATGAGCCGTGCAAAGTCGTATTGTCGAAATCGCCGACAACAGTCGGCACTTGGCTCTGCATCGGGGGTTTATGACCGTGCAAGGGCGGGGCGAAAAACGCGAAGAGCTGGGGCGGGTGCCGCTAGACGATATCAATGCCGTCATCGCGAATGCGCACGGGATCAGCTACACCAATAATCTGTTGGTGGCGTTGGCGGCGCGCGGCATTGCGTTTGTGCTGTGCGGCGATAATCACAACCCCGTAGGCTTGCTGTGGCCGATAGAGGGCCACCACCTGCAAGCGGGGCGCATGGACGCGCAAATCGCCGCGAAGCT
>CAKZUS010000091.1 GCA_937921805.1 uncultured Granulosicoccaceae bacterium | reverse complement strand
ACAGCATCAACAGCAAAAAGGCCGTTAAACTTAGTTGATTCCGAGCAATTGCAGGCGCGCATCGCGCATATGGCGGCGCATGTTCTCCACCGCGAGGTCTTGGTCGCGCTGCGCAATCGCCGCCACGATATCGTGGTGTTGGCGGTTGTAGTTCTCAATCCGCTGGGCATTGAGTACTTTGTCTTTCATCGAGCTCCACTGACGGTGACAGCGTATGTCATTGATTTGCTTATACATCCATATAATCAATGGGTTCTGCGTGGCATCGGCAATAGCGAGATGAAACAAGCTATCGGCGATGCTGAACTCTTCGACCGTGGTAGTGGCGCTACCAAACTCGGCCGCGCGCTGCAGCGCTTCAATGTCGTGGGCGTTGGCGTTGACTACCGCTAGGCGCACCATTTGCACCTCTATGCCCATGCGCGCATCGATCAGTTCCAGGGGGCTGGTCATCTTGACCACATCATCCCCGCTAAGGATCGCTTCGTGATTGACGTCATCGGCGACAAAGGTCCCACTGCCCATACGTCGGCGTACCAATCCTTCGGTCTCTAGCTGCGCCAATGCCCGGCGCACCGTTGCGCGCGAGGTCTCGTGGCGCTCCGCTAAGAGGCGCTCAGCGGGCAAACGCTCCTGCGCCGCGTAAACCCCCGACAGAATTTCAGCCCGTAGCAGCCCAAACAAGCGATGAGACGCCCCGGCGAGGTCGTCAGAAATTTTATTGGCCGTCCTTGGCTTGCTCTCTGGCATGTCCTTCTCCAGCGAAAACTTATCTAGCAACATAAACCAATTTACTTTCTTTGGTACCTTGTGGTAAAACCAATTGACACCAATCAATGGGGAGAGAGGAACACATGACCGACTTAGAAGCCTGCGTCGAAGCGCCAGGGCGCGCCGAACTCATCAAACAAGTGCGCGAGAAGATCAAAGAACTTGGCATCACGTATATCTACTACCAGTTTATTTCAGTGACGGGACGCATCGTCGGCAAAGGCATCCCGGCAGATCACTGGGAACGAACAGCGATGAAGGGTTTCCAGCTGGTATACGGTTCCACCGCCAATCTATTTATCGACCGACACGGTGATTATATTGGCTATGGCCCCGAAGCGATGGAACTAGTCGGCATCCCCGATCCCGAAACCTTCTGCCAACTGCCTTGGGACAAGCGCATTGCGCGGGTATTTTGCACCTGCTTTCGCAACCGCGAAGAGCGCGAGAACCCCGGTGGCGCATTGACCTCTGACTGTCGTGGCAACCTCAAACGCTTCCACAAGCAATTCCAAGATCAATACAAAATGGACCTGCGCGTGGGCACCGAACCAGAAATGATGTGGCTCAAGCGCGACGCCGATGGCAAGCCCGACGGGGGCTTCTCAAACCCCTATTGCTACCATATCGACCAGTTCGAGTCGCTGCGCGATGTCTCGATGCGCGTCATCGAGTACTGCGGCGCCATGGGCCTGGACATGGTGCAAGGTGACCACGAAGACGCCCCGGGTCAGTTGGAGCTGAACTGGAACTTCGACGATGTTCTGCGCAACGCCGACCGGCTCTCGACCTACCGCCAAATCTGCGCCCAAGTGGCGCGCGAGTTTAATCTCATCGCCTGCTTTATGACCAAGCCCTTTATGGGGGTCTCGGCCTCGGGTTGTCACCACAACTTCTCGCTCTGGCGCGGCGGTGAAGAGGCGGTCAATCGCCTTCATCACGACTCGCTACCCGCTATGGACGACGTGTTTACCTACCGCAGCGGCGGCGAGAATACGTTTATGCCCGATACCGACGATATCCAGATGCCGGGCAAAGTCGGCTTGCAATGCGTCGGCGGCGTGGTCGAACACTTAGGCGCACTGACCGCGATTGGTTGCTCCACCGTGAACTCCTATCGCCGTCTCTGGGACACGGGCTTTTGGGCGCCTGTCTTCGCCGATTGGGGCTATCAAAACCGCACCACTGGCATGCGCGTCTCTGCGCCCGGGCGCTTTGAATATCGCGCAGTCGATTCGATGGTCAACCCCTACCTCATGGGCGCGGCCTTGCTCAAATCCTTCGAGCACGGTATCGACGAGGATATCGACCCTGGCAAACCAGAGAACCGCAACATCTATCAGGCCATGGAAGAAGGCAAGCAGGTCAAGCGCCTACCCATGTCGCTCGGCGACGCACTAGAGCGTCTCAAGAATGACGAAGTGATTCGGTCTGCCATGCCGGATGAAATGTACAAAGTCTTCCATTGGTACAAAAACGACGAGTGGGAGCGCTTTATGTCCACCGTCACCGATTGGGACCAGGACACCTATCTCGATTGTCTGCCCTAGCGACCAGCCCCTGCAGCCAAGCGCTTCGCTCGCTTGGCGCAGCATGATTTTTTAGTTGTTATTTTGATTTTCAGGAGTTCCTATGTGCGGAATCGCGGGATTAATCCATCGCGGCAAAACCAGCAACATAGGCGCTGAGATGACCTCGATGCTCAAAGCTTTGAAGCATCGCGGACCAGACTCAACCGGGTATGCCCTCTATGGCACCCCCGAGGGCGCCTATGTCATGCGGTTTAAGGTCGCAGAGCAAGATGAAATGCGCAAAGGCTTTGACATCCAACGTCAAGTCGCTGAGCGCCGTGCGGCAGTAGACCAGCGTCTCGCCGATTATGGAGCGATGGTCGCCAGCAAGAGCGAGGTCACCGACTACGCCTCGCGCTATACCTTCACCTACGAAGGCGACCTGCGCCGCTTGATCGAATACGTCGAAGACATTGATGGCAC
>CAKZUS010000090.1 GCA_937921805.1 uncultured Granulosicoccaceae bacterium | reverse complement strand
AGATGGTGCTCTGGCGCTACAAACTCACTATGCACTACAAGTGAGCGCCCAGGGCGATCCGCAAAAGCGCGATGAGATGCTGGCCTCTCTGAGCGCACTGATCGAGCAGGCCGCAGAGTTTGCCCCGTCGCAAGCGCAGCTCGACCAATGGGTAGCGCGTGATCGCCGCGAGTTCTCTGCCACGGCAGACCAAGCGAAAGTTCGCCTGAGTGCAATGTCGTGGGCTGACGCATTGGGGCACGCGCTCGAAGACCTCGGGGTGGCGCAGAAGATCATTCCATATGTCGACGCTGACTCTATTGCTGCGGGCTTACAGGCTTTGTCAGATCCCGACGCCGTGGCGGGGGTGTATATACTGATGCCATAAGCGGTCTGGTCATTACGCCCCGACCGTCCCATCTCCGCGCGATATCTGCACGCGATAGAATGCAGGCAATAACGACAATGCAATGCGATGAGAATGCGATGAATCAGTACTCACTCTATATTGATGGGGCCTTTTGCGCGGGTAGCTATACCTTTGACAGCATCAACCCCGCGACGGGCGAGGTCTGGGCGCAGGTCCAGGGCGCCGGGCCGCAAGAGGTGCAGCGCGCCGTCACTGCTGCGCGGCAGGCGCTGTCGGGGCCGTGGCGCGAGATGAGCGCGAGTCAGCGCGGCAAGGTTTTGTATCGGCTGGCGGAGTTGGTCGAGGCGCATGCACAGGAGCTGGGCGCCATCGAGACGAGCGATAGCGGCAAAATGAGCAGCGAGACGATGGCGCAGACCGCTTACGTCGCGGATTACTATCGCTATTTTGCCGGCTTGGCTGACAAGATCGAAGGTGCGATGCTGCCGATTGATAAGCCAGATATGCAGGTGTTCACCAAGCCAGAACCCATCGGCGTCGTGGCAGCAGTGGTGCCATGGAATGCGCAGATGTTTCTCAGCGCGACGAAGCTGGGACCGGCTCTAGCGGCGGGCTGTACGGTGGTGCTCAAGGCCTCTGAGATGGCGCCGTGTCCGATGCTCAAATTCGCCGAGCTGATTGATGCCGCAGGCTTTCCACCAGGGGTAGTGTCGGTCATTACGGGCGATGCGGAGCGCTGCGCTATTGCGCTGACGACGCACCCGGATATCGACCGCATTGCCTTCACTGGCGGACCCGATGCGGCGCGGCATGTCGTGCGAAATTCGGCAGAGAACTTTGCTGTCACGACCCTAGAGCTGGGGGGCAAGTCACCCTTGCTGGTGTTCGAGGATGCGGATCTAGACAGTGCTGCTAATGGCTTGATAGCGGGGAATTTTGGTGCGTCGGGGCAGAGCTGCGTGGCGGCGACGCGGGGGCTAGTACAGCGTAGCGTGCTGGCGCCACTGATTGAGCGCATTCGCGAGAAAATGCAAGGCGTGATCGTCGGAGACCCGCAAGCGAGCAGCACGCATATTGGGCCGCTGTGTACGGCGGCGCAGATTGCGCGCGCCGAAGCCACGATAGCCCTAGCGCGTGAACAAGGCGCGATCGTGCACTTCGGGGGGGCGGCGCTAGATCGGCCGGGTCATTATTTTGCACCGACCTTGGTCGAGTGCCAGAGCGCAGAGACGGCAACACTACAAGTAGAGATGTTTGCGCCAGTGATGTCGCTATTGGCCTTTGATGATGAAGCGCATGCGATTGCACTGGCTAATGACAGCGAGTTTGGCCTAGGCTCGGGCGTGTTTACGCAAAACCTCGCGCGCGCGCATCGGGTCTCGGATCGCTTGCGAGCGGGTATCTGTTGGATTAATACCTATCGCGCTATCTCACCGATTGCGCCCTTTGGCGGCGTGAATCAATCGGGCTATGGGCGCGAAGCGGGGCGACAATCCGTGCTGGACTATACGCGCAGCAAAACCGTGTGGATCAACACCTCTGATGCGCCGATGGCTAATCCTTTTGTGATGCGCTAGTGCGCCCATAAGCGCCCCGACGAGCGCGTCTATAAGTGCGCCGAAAGAAGCTAAGAGGCAACGATGAAAATTGAAGGACAAATAGTACTCATCACGGGTGGTGCTAGTGGCTTAGGGGCCGCGACGGCGCGGCACTTTGCTGCGCAAGGCGCAGTGGTGGCGGTCCTTGATCATGATCTAGATAAGGCGCTAGCCGTGGCGCGCGAGATCGACGGCATGGCAGTACAGGCTGATGTCTGCGATGAGAAGGCCGTGGATCAGGCCATCTCTACAGTCGAAGCGGGATTGGGCTGTCCTCGCATTATCATCCAATGCGCTGGCGTGGCCATGGCGGCGCGAATTGTCGAGCGCGAAGGTCAGCCGTCGTTTGCGGTGTTTCAGCGCACACTGGAGATCAATCTCTTTGGCACTTACCATGTGATGAGCCACGCGGCGCGGCGCATTATGGAACTTGCGCCCTTAGTGGAAGGGGAGCGCGGGGTTATTATTAACACCGCTTCGGTCGCGTATGAAGACGGCCAACTTGGGCAGGCCGCCTATGCGGCCTCTAAAGGCGCGGTGGCGTCGATGACTTTGCCCGCTGCACGGGAGTTCGCTCGTGCAGGCATTCGGGTCATGACGATTGCTCCAGGCTTGTTCCAAACCCCCATGATGGTGGCTCTGCCGCCAGCCGCAGTGGCGCAGATCGAAGCGAATATCCCGTTTCCGGCCCGCTTAGGCGACCCTACCGAATATGCACTGTTAGCAGAGCATATCGTGAACAACCCATATTTGAACGGTAGTACTATCCGGCTCGACGGCGCGGTGCGCTTACCGTCGCGCTAAGGCCGCGCTAAGAATGCGTGACTTGACAGCTAGGGCGTATCCAACTGCCAATCCACCATAAGCTGGTCAGACATGGCCTCTAGGGCATCGCGTACCGCCACCGCGTCAACCGTGTCGGTAAGGCTGAGTTCGAGCTTGGCATAAAACAGCACGCCACCGGCCATGCTGGCGTCGCGCTGCTCGCTGTGCAGTGATTCGATATTGACCGCCAACGCGGCAAGTTGCGAGGCGATGTCATCGACGATACCGGGGCGGTCTTGCCCCAAAATCTCTAGCGACAGCGGCGTGGTGCTCGCGACGCTGGCGCCTGATATCGCGCCGCCGTCGGCTTCGACCAACACCGTGAGGTCGTTGTCCTGATCGTGCAAAGCTTGCAGGCTGGCTGTGAGTGCCACGACGCTGTGGGCATCAATAGACACTTGCAGCAAGCCCGCAAACTTGCCGCCCAAGCGGGTCATGCGACTGTCTACCCAACTGGCTCCGTGTTCTCTGAGGGTCTCAGAGAGCAGGTGGACGATACCGGGGCGGTCGTTGGCCAGAACAGTGATGACTA
>CAKZUS010000089.1 GCA_937921805.1 uncultured Granulosicoccaceae bacterium | reverse complement strand
CTCGATGCAGCTCGGGCAATCCGTAGACTGCACGCTTGACCCACTGTGGAGCGCTGTGCTGACACTGGTACCACTGCTCCCATAAGGGGATATCTTGTAGTCGAAAATCTGCAGAAAGATCAATGACTTTAATGCCTTTTTCGCAAAGCGAAGGCACGTGGTGCATGGCCGTTGCATGGGGGGTGGCAAAGAAGACAATATCGCACTCGCCCAAGGGTGCCTGTTCGGGATCACAGAACACCAGATCGCTGCGGCCGCGGAGGCTTGGATAGAGCGCATCAACACGACGCCCCGCCTCGGCGCGCGAGGTAACGCAAGCAACCTGCACCTGAGGATGCAAGCTCAACAAACGTAGCAACTCAACCCCGGTATAACCCGTCCCACCAACGATTCCGACCTGCAGCATAGTGACCTATCCTATGTAGTAGTAGCCATAGTAACGCCCTCCAGCGCCAGCAGGAAGGGCAGGATGTGCAAAGCGCAAAAAAAGCGCTCACACTATAGACTCTTCTTGCATTATCTAGAGTCGATTTCTCGCTCTTCACTCTGAACCTACCTTCAGGTATTTCACTATGCCCCATGTCCGTATTGCTCTTGCGTTCTTTGTGCTGGGCGTGCTCGCCTACGCATGGCTGGCTCCCAACACCACTGGCCTGCCCCCAGTCACTGTCACGACACTGAAGTCCGGCGACCTAGACCTCAGTACGCTCAAAGGCAAGCCGACGGTCATTAATTTCTGGGCGACTACCTGCGTCACCTGCCTCGAAGAGATGCCCCATCTTGTTGAGTTGCATCACGAGTACTCTGAGCGCGGCCTACAGGTCGTGGCGGTGGCGATGTTCTATGACCCACCCGTTCAAGTGGATGCTTTGGCAAAGCAGCGCGAGCTGCCCTATACCGTGGCGCTGGATCTGCAGGGAGAAGCCGCCCGGGCCTTCGGCGATGTACAGCTCACTCCTACGACATTTCTCATTGACCCTGAAGGGCGGATCGCGATGAAAAAACTCGGCCTCATTGATTTTGCGGCTCTACGACAAAACATCGAGACCATGCTGTGATTTGGGTCAAATCGTTCCACATCATTGCCATGGTCACATGGTTTGCCGGCCTTTTTTATCTGCCGCGACTCTATGTGTATCATGCCGACACCCGCGACGAGATCGGCCATGAGCGCTTCGTCGTTATGGAGAAAAAACTCTACGGCATCATGACCATCGGCATGGCCTTCACTTGGGTGCTAGGCCTGTGGCTACTGTCTTATACGCCCAGTTGGCTCGCCATGCCATGGATGCAGGCAAAGCTCGCGCTGGTTGTGCTACTCAGCGCCTACCATATCTGGTGCGGGCGCCTGCGTCGTCACTTTGCCGCACAGCAAAACCAGCGCAGCGCCACGTGGCTGCGTCTATTCAATGAGGTCCCTGCGTTGGCCTTGGTGGCTATTGTGCTGCTGGTCGAGCTGAAGCCTTGGTAGCAGCACGGCGTCTCCTGCGACGGCGGCGGCGCCGTCGCTGTCCGATCAACGGCGCCAGCTCCTCTAGTGCGCGGCGGTAGATTTCGCGCTTGAAGTAGATGACCTGTGCAATAGGGTGCCAATAGTCCACCCACCGCCAATGATCGAATTCTGGACTCTCGCTGGCAGCCAGATCCACATTCGATTCGCCGCCAGTGAGGCGCAGCAAGTACCAGATTTGCTTTTGCCCTATGCACAGCGGGCGTTGGCGGCGGCGTACATAACGCTTAGGTAGGTCATAGCGTAACCAATCGCGCGTACAGCCAATAATTTCTACGTCGTGCGGCGCAAGCCCTGTCTCCTCATGCAACTCACGGTACATTGCCTCCTCGGGGGACTCGCAAAAGTCGATCCCTCCCTGCGGAAACTGCCATGAATCCTGACCAATTCGTCTGGCCCAGAACACTTTTCCATCAGTATTGCTGAGAATGATGCCTACGTTCGCCCGATAGCCTTTTGAATCTATCACGAGCGCATAGTCATAAATGTAATACTTTCATTGTCGCTCACTGCGAGCCATACAGCAACGGCCTTCCTATGATTCAAGCACTTTTTGACATGGACGACACACTCGTCGATGGCGATGTACCAGCTACTTTTCTCCGCTATCTCGCACAACAAGGAATCGTAGAGCACGCGCTTTTGGAGCAAGGACGACGCTATCTCGCCGACTACAACGCCGGTACGCTCGACTTTGAGGACTATATTCGCTTTGAGCTGCTCCCACAGCGACTGCTTTCAGCGGAGCAATACCAAGGTCAGCTCAGCGCCTGTATAAAAAGCACCCTCCTTCCACTGGTCAGCGACACCGCACGCGCTTGGATCGCTGCCCATCACCAAGCAGGGCACACTGTCGCGCTCGTTACGGCGTCCAACGCGCAGCTGGCACAGCCCATTGCCCAAGCATTAGGCATCGAGCACGCCCTGGGTACTCCCGTTAGCAATGGCGAGTTAGCAGGCGAGCCTTGCTACCGCGAAGGAAAAATCAATGCAGTGCACGCATGGCGCGAGCGACAGCGTTTTAGCGCTATAGAACGCACGTGGTTCTATAGCGACTCGCGCAACGACATTCCCCTGCTCAGCACGGTAAGCGATCCGGTGTGCGTCGACCCCGATCCGACCTTGCTCGCCCACGCTGAGACGCAAGCCTGGACCATTGTCTCGAAACACGACCCGTATCGCGCGCTGTTTTGAGCGTATTTTCCACAAGGAGTTAAGGAATTACTGTGAATCTTTGGACCGCTCGCCGCAGCGAGCACGCTAGCCATACGCTCGGCGCCTTCAACACGCGTCACGACGACGAAGCCCAATATCAAAGAGACCGGGCGCGCATCATTCATAGTGCTGCTTTTCGTGCCCTGCAATCAAAGACTCAGGTATTGGGCCTGGGCGAGAGCGACTACTACCGCACTCGCCTCACCCATTCTTTGGAGGTCGCCCAGATCGGCTCTGGCCTGACCCAGCAATTACTCACCCAGCACCCTAGCGCCGACTGGCAAAAGCACCTGCCCTGTAGCGGCTTGATTGAGGCAATCTGCCTAGCGCACGATCTCGGCCACCCGCCGTTTGGGCACGGAGGCGAAGTCGCGCTGCATTATCTTATGCATGCCCAGGGGGGATTTGAGGGCAATGGCCAAACCCTGCGCATTGCAACGCGGCTAGGCGAGTTCTCAGAGCACTGCGGCTTGGACCTCTCGCGGCGCACCCTACTGGGCACCATCAAGTATCCCGTGCTGTACTCGCAGGTCCGCACGCCGCCACCTAGCCATGATACGGCCCCGCTCAACCTCAGCGCCTGGCACCCTCCCAAGTGCCTCTACGATAGCGAATCCGATATTCTCGCCTGGATACTCGCGCCTTTTGAACCCCATGATGTGCAACGTTTTACGCGCATAGAACAGGGGCGTAGCTGCTGTAAATCTTTCGACGCTTCGATCATGGAGATCGCAGATGACATCGCTTATGCTGTGCATGACCTCGAAGACGCCGTCGCCATGGGGCTGCTAGATCGCAGCGCTTGGCAGCAGTGGCGTCACCGACATCGCGAAGGGCCAAACGGACGTTTGAGCGATGAGGCCCTAGAGTCGGCACTCTTCGATCCAGCCCCGCATCGACGCAAATACGCGATT
>CAKZUS010000088.1 GCA_937921805.1 uncultured Granulosicoccaceae bacterium | reverse complement strand
GCGCAAGCGGTCGATGCGGGGCTGTCGATGGCGGCGACTATGGGGCTATCGCTGATTGTCTTTGCTGGGTCGTCGCAGTTTGTCGCCGTTGGTTTGGTGACTCAGGGCGCGGCGTTGCCCTTGATCTGGCTGACAACGCTGATCGTCAATATTCGCCATATGCTCTACGGCACAGTACTGGGTCCCAAGACGGAGCGCTACTCTTGGCGCTGGCTGTTGCCGCTGGCCTTTACGCTCACCGACGAGACCTTTGCGACGGTGGCGCAGCGCCTGAAAACTCTCGATGCCGCGTCGCTGCGCTATTACTGGCTTGGCTCGGCGATGGCTATGTACTGGAATTGGCAGCTCTGGACTCTGGTGGGAGCTTGGCTTGGGCAGCGCGAAGGCGTGGCAGAGCTGGGGCTAGAGTTTGCGATGGCCGCCACTTTTATTGCCATTGTCAGCGCGCAACTGGTGCGGCCAGGCTTTTGGGTGTGCGCTATCGTCGCGGCGATAGCCTCGGTCAGTTGGCAAGGGTTGCCCTATCAAAGCGGCCTACTCGCCGCCGTGGCGGTGGCCATTATTGCGGGAGTGAGCGTGGATCGAGTGCACCGCCGATATGTCAACCGAGCTTGCCGTGAGACAGCCCAGTGAGTAGCTTTGAGCTATGGATGATCATCGGCATGATGCTGGCGACGTTTGTCCCCAGGTGGCTCGCTTTGTCATTGTCAGCGCGTTACCCATTGCCTCTCGCGCTGCAAGAAGTGCTGGAATATGTCCCCGTGGCGGTGCTGATAGCCGTAGCGGCACCAGTGGTCTTGGCGCCGCAAGGATCGTGGTGGCTGAGTGCGGACAACCCGGCGTTGTGGGCCGCCGCTAGCGCATTGCTGCTCGCCAGAGTACGCTGGCGCGCGCGCGCGGTGCCGACTTGGGTCGTCATTCTCTGTTCTTGCGCCTGCTTTGCGTTGCTGAAGTGGGTGTAAGAAGCCCATCGCCTTGCGCCTCGCTGTTTAGTTCCCGTTTTCGCAACCGCTTTTAAGTAGGTGGTCGCCGCCCTGAATGGGGGTGGTGGATAGACACTATCATTTTCAGGGAGTGAAGCATGCGATTTTTTTGGATGTCCGTCGGTGCACTGTTTTTGGGTCATGTCCAGGCGGCAGAGGTCCCAGCAGGGACCCCGCTCGCGGCATCACAGGTCTTTACGCATGCCTTGGCTCGCGATATTACGACCATAGATCCTCAGCGCCTAGAGGATGATCTATCACTGAGCGTAGTACGGGATTTATTCGAGGGGCTGATTAACTCGGATGCACACGGCGACAATGCGCTCGGCGTCGCGAGCGGCTACGAGATTAGCGATGATGGTCTGGTGTATACCTTCACCCTCAGGGAGCAGGCCCGCTGGTCTAATGGCGATCCGGTGCTGGCCAGTGATTTTGTCTTTGCTTGGCGCAGGCTAGTCGATCCTGAGAATGCGTTCCCTTATGCGTGGTACGCAGAGCGGGCAGGTATTGTGAATAGCGCGCAGATTATCCAGGGGGAAAAGCCAGTCGAATCTCTGGGCGTGCAGGCCCTTGCCGCGCGTACTCTACAAGTAACGCTGGACGCGCCTATCCCGTATTTCCTCGCGATGACTAGCTACGCTTCTTTTTTTCCAGTACACCCGGCGACTGTCGAGGAACATGGCGAACGCTGGACGGACGCGGAGCACATTGTCTCTAATGGAGCCTTTTCTCTCGCAGAATATATCCCTGGTAGCAAGATCGTTCGCACCAGAAACCCACACTACTGGAACAACGACGCGACCGTGATGGAGCGTGTGGAGTCCGTTGTGATCAGCGATGAGAAGCAAGCCTTGAAGCGCTTTCGCAGTGGCGAGCTAGATCTGGCTGACGTACCACGGCGCTTGTTCGCACGGTTGCACAAGCAAATGCCCGAACAAGTGCACAGCGTACCCAAGCAGTGCACGGTGTTGTACGGATTTAATCTCAGCGACAGCGGCTCTCCAGCGCTCAAAGATGTACGCGTACGCCAAGCATTGGCGCTGGCGTTGGATCGGGATGTGTTGACACAAAAAGTCTTGGCACTAGGACAACCCAGTGCTTATACCTTTACTCCTGCCAGCACCGCAGGTTTTTCTCAGCCTGACTTACCGATGGCTCGCATGAGTCAGAGCGAACGCTCTGCCAAGGCCGTCGAGTTGATGCGCACTGCGGGCTATGGCAAAGACAAACCATTGGCTTTGCGCGTGCTCACAGACGAACTCGCATCAGCGGTGAAAATGGTCGAGGCTTCAACCCGGATGTGGAAACGAACGCTTGGTGTTGAGACGCAAACGCGGGCGCTCGCCTGGGGGGAGTATATTCCGACACTAGAGGCGAGAGATTTTGACGTGCTTAAAGTCGAGTGGTGCGCGGACTACAACGAGGCGTCGACGTTTCTTAATATCATGACCTCAGGATCGACCTATAACTTCAGCGGGTACTTCGACCCCGAACTCGATCGCTTGATGGAGGAAGCGAAAACCAGTGCTGACCCCAATGAGCAATATACGCAAGTCGAGACCATTCTGGCCGAACAGGTGCCGATTACACCGGTGCATTATATGACCAGCTCAATAATGCTGAAGCACGA
>CAKZUS010000087.1 GCA_937921805.1 uncultured Granulosicoccaceae bacterium | reverse complement strand
GGTCGCCCTGCGGGTCGCCCTGCGGGTCGCCCTGCGGGTCGCCCTGCGGGATGCCCTGCGGGGTGCCCTGCGGATCAGCATAGACTTGCCAGTCCAGCCCCTTGTCGCCCACGCTAAACACCACGCTAGCGATGGTGTTTTCCTCATCAGGATCATCCGGGCTATCGCGACGAATGGGTAGCCCTGGGCCAGCCTTATCGCGCAAAATCGCGAGCGCTGACACCTGCCCCAGCAAAGCCTCGCCGCGCTGCTGACGATCCATCGAAGAGTCCGTCACGAGCTGGCGCTCTGGACGAAGATGCAGCGCATGATTGGCATGAATAGACGGCTGGGTGAGCGCAACGACTGACACATTGCCTGCCCCAAACTCCACGCTCATCACTCGTCGATCACCGCACTGCGCCAGCGAAAGGTGAAAGCCTCCAGAGTGTCCAAAATCTCGCAACACGGCGATCGCCGCATCAATCCCCGATGCTTGCACGCACGCACGCGTCAACACCATCCGGGGTACTTGCGGCACAACGCCTTGCAATCGAAGATTATTGACCGTCATCACCAAGCCGGCACGGTTCCACGCAAAGCTATGCCCTGGGAGCGAGCCGGGATAGCAAAAAGACCAAAACGGCGTCGAATCGACCTCTACTTCCGCGATGAAGCACTGTCCCCGCAAACATGGCAAGCCATCTTCATTGTGGGCGATTTGAATAGGCTCGCCGGGCCATTGCACCGTGGTACAACCATCGGGCACCGAGGCGAGCACATCCCCTCGGCAGTTCCAAGCTACGACCTGCGCCAACGGCATCCCCACGCCCTCGGCAAGCCCTTGTAGCTCTTGCCAAACATCGGGAAAGTGGCGCTGCGTATACACCGCCATGCGCTCAACCAGCGGAGCATGCTCCGCGCTGGTGATCTGCTGCCACAACGGCGTCTGCACCAGGTGTTGCTGCAGTGCCTCACGCCCCTGTATACCCAGCGCCACTCCGCGCTCATACGCAGAGCCACCGAGCCGGATCCATCCCAGTGCTGCGTTGAGTGCTTTGGCATTGTGAGTCATTTCATCGCCCCTCCTGTGTTGAGCAACAGCTGTACTAACAGTAGCTGCGAACTCACAACACCGCTGAGGCCATACCCAGCGCTTGCCGCGTTGCCTGCTTGCAGGCACTATGTCACCTTCGACTACCTCTGCTGACTGCTATGCTACCTGAACGCTATCATTCTCTCGCACAAGCCCACCCTGCTAACTTTGTCCCCCTGACACCATTGAGTTTTTTGGGCCGCACTGCTGCGGTATATGGGCATCGCACGAGCTTGATTTACAGCGATCGCCACTATACCTGGAGCGAGACCCAATCGCGCGTACAAGCCTGCGCTAGAGCCTTGCGCGCTCTGGGTTTAAGTGCGCATGGCACCGTTTCGGTACTGGCGTTCAATACTCCCGAGACCTTCGAAGCCCACTACGCTGTGCCCTTGGCAGGCGGGGTGCTCAATACGATTAATACTCGCCTTGATGCAGACACAATCGCGTATATCTTAGAGTTCGCCGAGTGCGAAATTCTCCTCGTTGATCGCGAACTGCTCGCCGTGGCACTGCCCGGTCTACGCGCCTTGGCCGCACTCGGGCGCCCCGCCAAAGTCGTACTCATTGATGACGCACTCGCCGCGACACAGCCCGATATTCCCGCAGACCTAGACCTCGCGTACTGGGAGGTGCTCATTCGTGCCCATGCAGAGGGCGCGCCGCTGCCCTATAGCGTCGAGAATGAGCTCGCGCCGCTGTCGATCAATTTCACTTCTGGCACCTCCGGGCGTCCCAAAGGAGTGGTCTATCACCACCGCGGCGCCCATTTGATGGCTTTGGGCACGATAGCGGGCTGGGCGCTGCCGCTGCACCCTCATTATCTCTACACCGTTCCTTTGTTTCACTGCAATGGCTGGTGCCATGCCTGGGCCATGACCGTCATGGCTGCCACGATCGTCTGCACCCGCGCGGTCGTTCCTGCGCAGGTATTTCAGCTCTTGGCATCGCACGACATTAGCCATATGGGCGGCGCGCCGATCGTGCTGAACATGCTGGCCAATGAGGACTCCCGCCCCCAACAACTCAACCCACAGAGAACCGTGCAAGTCATGACCGCTGGCGCACCGCCGCCTGCAGCCGTATTGGCTCGCATGGAAGCGATGGGCGCGCAGATTATGCACGTCTATGGACTGACGGAGACCTATGGGCATGTGTTGCAGTGCGCCCCACAAACACAGTGGCAAGAGCACGATGCCGAGCACATCGCCGAGCTAAAATCCCGGCAAGGAGTGCGCTTTCCTGGTGTCCATGCCGCGCGCGTAGTCGACAGCGACGGGCACGATGTTCCTGCTGATGGGCAGAGCATCGGCGAGATCGTGATTTGCGGCAATACCGTGATGAGTGGCTACCTCAAAAGCCCCGAGGCCACGGCCGAAGCGCTGAGCGAACAAGGCTTTCGCAGTGGCGATCTAGCAGTAGTACAGGCCGATGGATACATCCAGATCAAAGACCGCGACAAGGACATCATCATCTCTGGCGGCGAGAACATTTCTTCGGTCGAGATCGAAAATGCCTTGTACAAACACCCCGCCGTGGGCGATGCGGCTGTAGTGGCGATGCCGCACGAAAAATGGGGCGAGACGCCCTGCGCTTTTGTCGAACTCAAGGGCGGTGCCGACACTAGCGAAGCAGAACTGATTGAGCACTGCCTCACGCACCTAGCGCGCTTTAAAAAACCCTCAAAAGTCATCTTCGGCGCGCTGCCAAAAACCGCTACGGGAAAAATCCAAAAATACGTTCTACGCCAACGACTTCTCTAGCTCATGGGCCTGTACGCTTTGTACACTCTATGGGGGTCGGCCTTACTACTCTTTGGGGCCGGCATCACCCTGCCTATGCTCACTGTCGAGAAATGGCTGTGGAGAGATGATCCCGTTTCGCTGCTATCGGGGCTGGGAGACTTATTTGTCCGGGGTCACTGGCCACTGGCGCTAGGCATTGCCATCGTCAGCGTGGTGCTGCCGTTAGCCAAATTCGCACTGTTATGGATGGCTTTGCGCGGTCACACCTCGCGCTGGCTAGGCTGGGCGCATGCGGCGGGGCGCTGGGCGATGCTCGATGTGCTCGTTGTTGCCGTGCTGATCGTCAGCGTGAAGATCGGCGCATTCGCCACCGTGACCGTCAATGCTGGCCTGTATAGCTTTGCCCTGTCGGTCGTGATCGTGATGGTCTTAACGCAAGTGCTTCATTCCTCCTCTCGGGTGCCACAGCATGCCAAACACTTCTCCTCTTAATCCCTTAGGAGCCTTTTCAGTACGGGGCCGACGCTGTCTAGTCACCGGCGCCTCTAGCGGCCTTGGGGCGCATTTTGCGCGCACGCTCAATGCCGCAGGCGCCCGAGTCTGCTTGGCGGCGCGACGCATTGAGGCACTACACGATATCGCGGCGGAGCTAGATCAGGCCGTCGTTGTCGGCATGGACGTGAGTGATACCGATAGCGTCGAGCGCGCGGTAGAGCACGCATACAGCACTATGGGCGGTATTGATGTGGTAGTGAACAATGCTGGCGTGGCACAACCGCAG
>CAKZUS010000086.1 GCA_937921805.1 uncultured Granulosicoccaceae bacterium | reverse complement strand
CATTAACCATAACCGAAGCCGAATCCACTTCGCGCACAAAACGCTGCGCATGGCTCAGGCTTTCGGTCATGATCGCGTCGGTATGGTGCGAGCCGTAGGTCTCAATATGTGCAATGGCCTCATCTAGATCCGCGACGATTTTTACCGCCAGGATAGGCCCGAGAAACTCAGCGGGCCAGTCTTCGTCAGTGGCCGCCGTCACAGCGCCCTCATTGGCGCCCTCACTGGCGCCCTCGCTGGCACCTATTATCGCCAGCGACTGCGGGCAGGCACGCAACTCGACACCGTGCTCGGCGAAGGCTTGCGCCACGCGCGGCACAAACGCCGCCGCGTGCGTTTGGTCTATCAGCAAAGTCTCCATGGAGCCGCAAATGCCATAGCGATAGGTTTTTGCGTTCACCGCCACCGCCAGGGCTTTGTCGAGATCGGCATGCGCATCGACATAGACGTGGCACACCCCATCGAGATGCTTAATCACTGGGATCTTCGAATCGCGACTAATGCGCTCGATCAAGCCCTTGCCGCCGCGCGGAATGATCACATCGATCAGCCCCTGCTGTTGCAACAGGGCGCCGACGGCCGCTCGGTCGGTGGTCTGGATCAGTTGCACTACCGAAGCGGGGAGGCCCGCCGCGTCGAGGCCGTGTTGCACACACGCCGCAATGGCGCGATTGGAGTAAAACGCCTCAGAGCCACCGCGCAATACCGCAGCGTTGCCAGACTTGAGGCACAGCGCCGCCGCATCGACGGTCACATTCGGGCGCGACTCGTAGATGATGCCAATCACGCCCAACGGCACGCGCATACGACCGATCTGCAGCCCCGAGGGCTGAATGGTCATATCGTCGATGCGCCCTACAGGGTCAGGCAGGTTCGCAATCTGCACCAGCCCTGTTCGCATCGCATCAATGCGGGCGGGTGTCAGCGTCAGGCGGTCCATCAGCGGCGCTGCCAGCTCGTTGGCCCGCCCTGCCTCCAGATCGCGGGCATTGGCGGCCAGTATCTGCTCTTGCTGAGCGCCCAAGGCCTCGGCAATCGCATGTAATGCCTGGTTTTTTTGTTGTGTCGTCGCGGCGGCAATAGCGCGGCTAGCGCGCTTGGCGGCTTGTGCCTGCTGGACGACATCGTTCACTGTGTTCATCGTCTCTTGTGTCATCTGTTCATGTCCTCAATCAAGTTCGGGCATAAGGCAGCGCAGTATCGACCAGTGCTGCCCAAGCGTCAGCCCCCGCGTCGGCGCGCCCTTTCGCCACAGCGTCTAGGTAGCCAAGGCGGCTCAATAAGCGTCGCCACGCCGCTGGGCGCATGCGCGCTAGCCCTCGCTGTAACGAAGCCTGACGGGGCTTGATGACACGCAATTGTCGCATTGCTTGCTCAACCGAGACCCCCGCCTCACCAATTTGCACCATCGTGCGCAGCTCGCGGCTCAGCGCCCACAAGGCTACGACGGCTTCTTCTCCCTCAGCACGCAAGGCCCAGGCGATGCGCACAAAGCGATCACCCCGCCCTTCCAGTAGTGCGCTCGTCAGGTCATAGACCGAGTAGCGCGCATTATCCGCCACGCCCAGCAAGTCCTCGACCTTGACGGGGCCGGGCGGTAAGAGCAAAGCCAGCTTCTCCACCTCTTGCGCGGCCGCCAGCATATTGCCTTCGCTGCGCTCGACCAGCCAGTGCAAGGCCTCCGAGTCGGCGTACAAGTTAACCTCTTGCAAGCGCTGTCCCAGCCAACGGCCCAAGGCCCGTGGCGCCAGCGGCCACACCGCGACTTCTACCCCCTGCTGCGCCGCCCATGTTGCCCACGCTAGTTTCGCGACTTTGCGATCCAGGCGGGCGCCGTAAATCAACACGCAATAATCATCGCCCGCTTGCTCTAGCAACGTCTGCATGATGTCCGCGGCGGCCTTGCGCACGGAGTTGAGCTGCCAATGCAGGGCGATCAGGCGCTTCTCGGCAAACAGCGACAAGCTCTGTCCCGCTTGCTGCAACTGGCTCCAATCAAAGTCTGCATCCATCACAAAGTGCTCGCGCACATCAAACCCCGCCGCCGTCGCAGCCTGTCTATAGAGCGTGCACGACTGCGCCACTTGCCACGGCTCATCGCCATGCACCAGCGCCACCATAGGGAACTGGCGGCGCAGTTGTTGCGGCCATTGATCAACAGAACATTTCACGGCGAACACATCGCGAGGGCTAAGACACGTATTCTACCTAGCATGTCTGTCTACAGTGAGAGCTTTTTGATGCGATTCGCCCCTTTTGTGTTACTGGGCGCGGCACTGGTTTCACAGAACCTGTATGCCGACGATTGTTTAAAACTCGTCTTCGACAAATATTGTCTCGGCGGCCCCGCCCCTACCCATAACCTAGATAACACTCAGTTCAGCCTCGACGAACAGGGACACATCAGCCTGGTCGAGCGCCGGCTCGAGCCGGGCGACTGGCTCAGCTTTGTCCAATGGCGCTCCGAGCTAGGGGCCCTCTATGGGCGCGGCGAGGACCACTCGACCCTGCCCCGCTTCGCCAGCTCTCGCTCATCGCGGGCGCGCGCCGTCGAGCAAGGCCGAGGACAAGCCGCCATGCACTGGCCCCAGGCGGGCTGGCGTATCGAGCTGGTGTGGGATCATCTCGACTATCTGCGCCTGCGCTACCTCGTGGTGCCCGATGCGGCACCAGAACCCCCTCGCACTAATACGGATTTGAGTCTGTAATGTTGTACTCACTGCTCCGACCCGCTTTATTTGCCTTCGAGCCAGAGCGCGCGCACCAGCTCGGTTTTGGTCTGGCCGAGACGGCGCGCAAGCTCGGTGTGCTTCCCCAGTGGCGCACTGCAGAGCGCCCGGTTGAGCAGATGGGCCTGCGCTTTGCCAACCCTATCGGCCTCGCTGCTGGTCTGGACAAAAACGCAGATCACCTGCGCGTTTTAGCCCATATGGGCTTTGGGTTTATCGAAGTGGGCACCATCACCCCGCGCGCCCAAGAAGGCAACCCGCAGCCGCGCTTATTTCGCCTGCCCGAGCACGGCGCGATCATCAATCGTATGGGGTTTAATAACGCCGGACTGTCTCACATGGTTTCGCGCTTGGAGGACTGGCGCCGCAACCCGCCGACGCAGCCCCCCTTAATCGGTGTGAACATCGGCAAAAACCGCGACACCCAGCTCGACAAGGCCATCGACGACTATCTGCTGTGCCTGCAAGCAACAGCTCCGCTGGCAGACTACATTACCGTCAACATCTCCTCCCCCAACACGCCGGGCCTGCGCGAACTGCAGCACGGCAGCGCCCTGGACGAGCTGCTCAGTGCCCTCGATGGCGCGCGTCATCCGGGGGTTCCTATGCTGCTCAAAATCGCCCCTGACCTAGACACCGAACAGCTCTTGGGCATCGCCGACGCGGTACGACGACACCACTTCGACGGCATCATCGCGACCAATACCACTAACGAGCGCAGCGCCATCGCTGGGCACCCTCTGGCCCACGAACAAGGCGGCCTCAGCGGTGCCCCGCTGAGTAGTGCCAGCACAACAGTCTTGCGCACGCTGCGACCCGCGCTCGACGGCTTAACCTTGATCGGCGTTGGCGGTATTCACAACGCAGGCACCGCCCAAGCCAAACGCGAAGCGGGCGCAGACTTAGTGCAGATCTATAGTGGTTTGATTTATACCGGGCCGACGCTGGTGGGCGAGGCCCTGCGCGGATTTGGGTAACGACTTGGAATAATGGGTTTGGACAATATGGGGCGGTATTTTTCTATCTTGCTACAGCAGGTATTTAGCGCAGAGAATGCACCGTCGGCGAACAGACCTCTTGGGCAATATCGACCACATGCTGATGATGCGTCAAGTAGACCGCTTGGCCGCTCTGTCCTATTTGCTGCATGACGACGCACGCCGCGCGCGTGCGCGCTTCATCGAAGGTCTCGAAAATGTCGTCGCAGAAAAACGGCAGTTGCACTCCCTGCTCGACAAGCTGGGTATAGGCGGCAGCGCGCAGGGCCAAATAGAGCTGAAAGCGGGTTCCTTTGGACAAGTCCTGTGCGTGTTTGGCGCGACCACTGTCATCGATTACGAGTAGGGTGTCGTGCTTGCCCTCGGCCTGGGTACGCAGTTGCGGGTAGCGCCCTTGGGTGAGCGTAGCAAAGCAGCGCTCGGTGGCGTGCATCATGCCGCTGCGGTGTTGATCGCGATAACGGCGGATGGCCTCTTCGGCCAGCCGATGCCCTAAGTCCAATTCGAGATAGCGCAGCGCCGTCTCCTGTAGCCCCAGCTCTAGGGTGTGGCGCTGCTCAGTCAGGCGCGCAATGTCATCGGCTCCCGATACCGAGCGCTGCGCCTGCTCCGCAGCAAAGCGCCTCTCGCTGGCTGCCCGCAGACGCGTCTCGATTTGTTCCAGATCGCTCTGCTGCGATGCGATGCGCGCGTTGAGGTCTACCGTATTGCTACCCTGCAGCATACTGCGCAGCGCCTCCATATCGGCCATACCCGAGACGCGCAGCGCCCGCGCTTGGGCCGCAGCACAGTCTTGGCGCACTGCCTGCGCCGCCTGCGCTGCCTGGACCGCCTCTCGCAATGCTGAAGTGGTCTCGACTGGCGTGGCAAAACACGCCCGTACTTGCCCAAGCTGCGCGTCGATTTCGGCGTGGCGCTGCGCTATCTTGTCCTGTTCTTGCTGAAGATCATGTACTTTTTGGCTCTCCGCCTGGTGGCGCGCTTGCTCCAAGCGCGTCTGCTCCGCCAGGCTGCGTAGTGCTTGGTAGAGGCGCCTGTGATCGGCATCCTGCGCATCGACCTCATACTTCGCGGCCAAGTCCTGTAGCGCCTGCGCATATTGGCGCTGATCGGCTTGCATCGTCTTGATATGCGCCATTTGCTCTGCGCGTTGGCGCTCTTGCGAGAGCCACTCCTGCAGCGCAACCCAGCTCGCCCTCAGAACAGCAGCATCGACTACGCCACCAAAACTCGACGCAACACAACGCTGCCACGTCTCTTGGGCTGCGTTGGCGGTCGCTATGCATTGCTCTAGTCGCGTTTGTCTTTGGGACAGAGCGTGCCGCTGTGCCTCGACAGTATGGCGCGCGGCGGCGGCGGCTTGGTGTTGTTCCTGCTCCTGCGCGGCTTGCTTGCGCGCGGCAGCCACCAGCGTCTCGAAGCTCGGCGTATCGAGTGCGCAGTGCAGCGACAAAGCCTCGCTCAGGCGCTGCGCTTGCTCGAGTGTGGCGCGGTGCTGCGCGAGCACATTTTGATACGCCTGCTCGGCGCGCGCCGCATCGCGATGACGCGCGACCCAGAGGCTATAGGCCTTCGGGCTAAGAGGTCCCAAGTCGCCAGCGCTATGCTGCACGCGTGCTTCGATCTCCGCTTGATCGCGCTCTAGCTGCTGCAAACGCGTCTCGATCTCGGTGATACGCGCCTGCGTTGCGGCGTGCTGCTGCATGCTGTGGTGCCAAGCTTCGAGTTGCTGGGCTTGGCTCAGGTGCACGGCCTGCGCTTCGTCCAGACGCGCCATGGCCCCAGCAAAAGCCTCGGCGCTGGTCTCGCAGAGATCGCGCCGATGCAGTAGCCAATAGCGGTCGCGCTCAGCGCGCAGCGCCTGAATATCCGCACTCGTCACCACCGGCTCGCGCTCTTGCTGCGCGGCCATATCGGCAGCGCGCGCGGCCTGTTCTTCGCGCAGTGTCGCCAGCGTCTCGCGCCACTGCGCCCCGCGCTGTGCCTGCTCGGCATAGTCTTCTGCCCAGGTCGCGGCGTCTTCGGGCGCAACGTCACAACGGGGCACATGCGTAAAGCGCAGGTCTTTAAGCGCCAGCTCTGCCAACGCGGATTGTCGGGCCTGATCCGCCCCCTCTATCGCCACGTGGGCCTTGGCTACAGCCGGTGCGAGCGTATCGATGGCAAAGCGGCGCAATATCGCCCCCACCTGCGTAGCGGCGCGGCTTTCTTGTTCTGCAAGGGATTTTTCAGCTCCCACGAGAGTCGTTTTCAGCATCTCGACTTCGCGGTGCTCGCGGTCCCGCTCCAGTACGCTCGCTTGTACCTGCTCATGCGCTGCCTCTAGGGCTTGCAGCGACGCGGCAGAGAGCGCCAAACGCGGGGCGTCTTGCGCGCTCACTCCCAGCTCCTGGGCGTACTGTGCTTGCTGTGCCAACACGACGCCCAGCTCGGCATGGCTGCGCTCGCACTGCAGGTCTGCACTGTCGGCGCGCTTGCGCAGCGCCTCCAAAGCGTCTAGCTCTGTGATCACGCTTTGCCGCTCTACCGAGGCTTCGACCTCCGTTATCGCGGTTTGCGCCGTGGCAAGATCGCGGGCAATGCGCGAGCTGCGATGCCCCAATTGCTCTTGCTCGGTCAGTAGCTCGGCGAGAACCTCGGGACTAATAACCGGAT
>CAKZUS010000085.1 GCA_937921805.1 uncultured Granulosicoccaceae bacterium | reverse complement strand
ACCTCTACTTTAATGGCGATGACCCCGTGGCCGCAAAAGGGTGGGCGATTCCAGGGGCTACTGATATTGCTTTTGCTCTGGGGGTTCTCTCTTTGCTGGGTTCACGCGTGCCCCTTTCTATAAAAGTATTTCTCACTTCATTAGCGATATTTGATGATGTCGGTGCCATTGTTATTATTGCTCTTTTCTATACCTCTAATATTTCAATGACGGCCTTGATCGTCGTTTTGGTTTGTATTCCCATATTGGCACTTTTCAATAAAAAAGGGGTTGTGGCTTACAGTCCTTACTTCTTAATTGGCATCATAATGTGGGTGGCAACGCTGAAGTCAGGCGTTCATGCGACTCTGGCAGGAGTGGTTCTAGCTATGTTTATTCCACTTCGGTCAAAATCCAAACCGAGCGTGTCTCCATTAAAGTCTTTAGAGCATGATCTTCACTCAGTTGTCGCCTTTTTTGTCTTGCCCGTTTTTGCCTTTGCTAATGCAGGGATAAGCTTTGTTGGCGTCACTGCAGACCAGTTCTTACATGATGTTTCCGTAGGTATCGCTATGGGACTCTTTTTTGGAAAGCAGATAGGTATATTCGGTCTGTGTTGGCTTGTTGTGAAGCTAAATCTTGCTAAGCTTCCTGAAGGCATGAGCTGGGCTTCGCTGTATGGCACGGCGGCATTGTGCGGCATAGGCTTTACTATGAGTCTGTTTATTGGCTCACTTGCCTTTGAGGAGACGGGTGTGAATTTGTTGTTCGATGAAAGAATGGGGATTATCTACGGCTCGCTACTCTCAGGCCTCTTGGGGTATTTCGTGCTGAGATCTAGTCTGGCGAAAAGATAATATTCCGCTGAGCTTTTGCAGCCACTTTAATTGAAGCCTGTGTTGTTATTTCAATAAGGTGGCTGCACTGCTGATACGAAAACGCGAATACCTCATCGCTCTAGCGCAGCGCTGGAGCAATGAGGATACCTGCTAGTGAAAAAACACGACGCTTAGGTTCGTGTTTTTTGCCCTGTATCGAGCATGGTGTTAATCCGCACCTGTGTGCCATGACTTTTTGCTAGCACCAAAAACTCGCGTCGTTCTGCATCAAACAGATCTTGCTCGCTGTGCTCAGTACCAGGATCGATATCTCCGCCGCTAACGATGCGGGCAATGGCGCTGCCGATGACGGTTTCGTGGGCGCTGAGATGGCCTTTTTGCAGGGCGCGTTGTAGCCACAGCAGCATTTTGGCGTAGGCGTCGCGCCCCGCCATGGCGATAGGGGAGCGGTAATGCGGGCGAGGGGAGGCGGTTAGGGCCAGCTCGACGGCTTCGTGTAGGAGGTGGTCGCGGTTGATCTGCCATTCGTCGTCGGTGCGCAGCATGCCGAGATCTTGCGCTTGGCCCGGGGCGTTGGCCGTTTGGGCAAAGCCCAATGCCATGAAGGCTTTCCAGGCGGCGGTGTCGATGTCGGCTTCGCGGGCAGCGTGGCGGTAGAGCATTTCTTTGCAGCCCCCGCCTCCGGGAACCAGACCTACGCCGCTTTCGACCAGCCCGGTGACAGAGTTGGCGTGCGCGATGACGTATTGCGCATGCAGCACCACTTCGAAACCCCCACCAATAGACATACCCACGGGGGCGGCCACGACGGGGAAGGGGGCTTTGTTGACCCGGCTCACCACGTCTTGGAAGTGCTTGAGAAATGCATCGAGTCCGGCGTAGTCGTCGCGGCGATAGAATCCGCGCACGGCTTCGAGGTTGACGCCACAGGAGAAGTGCTGGGCGTCGTTGTGGATCACTAGCCCTTTGAGGCCTCGTTCTTCGACGCCGTCCATCGCCAGCTCAATTACTTGCATGGAGGCGGTATCGAGGGCGTTGGCTTTAGTATGAAACTCCACAATGGCGACATCGCGATAGGCGTACCAACTGGCGGAGGCATTGCCGCCGCAGCGCTCTAGGCTGCGACGCAGTTCGTACAGGCGTTGTACTTTGGCGGGGCGTTGCACGGCTTGGTATTCGCCCCCAAACAGGCGGCGTTGATAAACGCCTTCTTGCACGCGATAACACGCTGCTTTGCTGGCGAGATACGGCGGCACGCTGCGCTGTTCGCGCACTAGGCGCTCGACAAAAGCGGCGACGCCGATCTGGTCGAGTAGGGCGAAGGGGCCATGCTGCCAGTTGTAGCCCAGGCGCATCGCGTCGTCGATAGCGAGCGGATCGATGCCCACTTCGGGGAGGAGCTCGGCGGCATAGCACAGGGTTTGCGACAGCACCGACCAGGCATAGCGGCCGTGAGGACTGTCATCGGCCAGCAGCACGCCAACGCCTTCTTGTTCGGCGCGCTCGGCAACGGCGATGCGCGGACGCGCAAAGTCGGTATAGGTTTGGCTTGCAAAATCAAAAACCTGGCGCTGCGCGTGGTGGTCGCGATAGAAGCCTTGGCCGGATTTATTGCCACGTTGATCGTTGTCGATCATGGCGAGCATCTGCGGCAGCGGCTCACCTACGGCATGAAAGGCATCGCCTGCGGGCAAAATCGAGACGAGGCTCTTGGCTACGTCGGCCATGAGATCAATGCCTATCAGATCGTAGAGGCCAAAGACTCCCGTCTTGGGAATACCCATTGGGCGACCAAACAGGGCATCGGCCTCGGCGGGCGCAATCCCTTGTGCAAAAGCCTCGTGCAGCGCGCACTGGATGGCGAAACAGCCAACGCGGTTAGCCAAAAAGCCGGGGGTGTCGCGGCAGCGCACCACGCCTTTACCCAGCTGGTTTTCGCAGAATTCAGCGAGCGAGTCCATGACAGCGTCGCTGGTGCTGTCTCCCCGCACAAGCTCTAAGAGGTGCATAAAGCGCACGGGATTAAAAAAGTGCGTGATGGCAAAGCGCTGCGCCAAGCTCTCAGGCATCCCCTGGGTAAGCAGCGAAATAGGAATCGTCGAGGTGTTGGAGCTGAGCAGGGCGGTGTCGCTCAAATGCTCAGCGACCTCGCGATAGAGCTGGTGCTTGATATCCAGACGCTCGACGATGGCCTCGGCGACCCAATCGCATTCGGCGATGCGGTGTAAGTCGTCGCGGGTATTGCCGATGTGGATATGCGCGGCGGCCGCCTCGCTGACAAGACCGGGGCTGTCGGGGTTTTTCAGCCGCTCTAGCCCGCGCTGTGCCAAGGCGTTGGGATTGTCGCCCTCACTGGGAATATCGAGCAACCACACATCGAGACCGGCGTTGGCGACTTGTCCGGCAATGCCGGCGCCCATGGTGCCTGCGCCAATGACGGCGACGCTACGGATGGTTTTCATGCGCTGAGTTCCTTGACAATAAAGCGACGCAGAGCGTCGAGGGTGGCTTCGGGGGCTTCAATGGGCAGCATGTGTCCAGCGTCGAGAATATCGAGCTGAGGCGCCACTTGAAAGAGCTGGCTGAGTGCTTGGCCTGAGCGTAGCGGGGTCATTTTGTCGTGCTGGGCCAGAACGAGCTGGGCGGGGGCTTGGACGGTCTGTGCGGCGCGCTCGCCGTCGGTATAGGCCTGACAGGCGGCAAGATCGGCATCGAGCGGGTTGCGCGTCATGATGCGCGAGCCGATACCGATAGGTGCTTGTCCGGGAATGCGCGAGCGCCCCCATTGATAGTCTTCGCCAAATCCCCATTGCAGCATTGCCGCGACCGCCTTGGGCCGCGCGCTGCGCGAGAGCTCCAGCAATTGTGGATTGACCGGAATCGCGGCGGCGGCGGCGACGATGCTCAGCGCTTGGGCGCGCTGTGGCTGTTGCGCGGCGGCAGCGAGCGCCACCAGTGCACCTTGGGAGTGCCCCACGAAGGCGCAGCGTTCGATGCCCAAGGTATCGAGCAGACGCCATACCCATGTAGCCATCGCCTCGATGCTGGTCAGGGGCTCGCCTGCAGAGAGACTATGCCCGGGAAGATCGGGGGCGACGACGGCATAGTCGCGAAAGGCAAACCATCGCGTTTGCAGCGCCCAACTGCGGTGATCTAGCCCGCTGCCGTGGATAAATACTACAGCCGGTAGGGCGGGGTTAAGGGTCTTGCCGCCCGTGGCAACATAGGTCTCGTGACCGTCAATCTGGAGCCTCATGCGCCGGACTCCGCTGAGGGTGCTGCTGAGGCGCGCGCGCGCTTAGCCGCCTTGAGGCCGCGCGTGAAGTCGGCTTGGATATCGCGTATTGA
>CAKZUS010000084.1 GCA_937921805.1 uncultured Granulosicoccaceae bacterium | reverse complement strand
CAGTAGTAACAGCGCCCAATACGGCGCTGGTGCGGCGCTGGCATGGCACATACGGCGCCCATGATAATCTGCATCATTTAGGTGTATTGCTATGTCCCATGTCCTGTCGATGAAACAGTGCGCGCTGCAAGGGCAGCGCGTTCTGCTTCGTCAAGACCTCAATGTCCCCTTGCGGGACGGTGTAATCACGTCGGCGGCCCGCCTAGAGGCCGCGCTGACGAGTATCCGCTATGCCTTGGAGCAAGGGGCGGCGGTATTGTTGATGTCGCACCTGGGGCGCCCCGAAGAGGGAACGTTTGCCGCTGAGGCGAGCTTGGCGCCTGTGGCTGCGTGGCTGAGCGAGGCGCTGGGCCAGGATGTCGCCCTGATCAGTGACTATCTGGAGCACACCCCAGACCTTGCGCCGGGACAGGTGGTCTTACTAGAAAACGTACGCTTTAACCCAGGCGAAAAGCGTAATGCCGCCGCGCTCGCGCAGCGCTACGCGGCACTGTGTGATGTGTTTGTGATGGATGCCTTCGCCACAGCGCATCGCGCCCAAGCCTCGACGCATGGAGTATCTGAGTTTGTGCCCATCGCTTGTGCTGGCTTGCTCCTAGAGGCCGAATTACAGGCCCTACAGGCCCTGCGTCAGCCCCAATCTCCGTGTGTTGCCGTCGTTGGCGGCGCCAAAGTGTCGAGCAAGCTCGATTTGCTGGACTCGCTCAGCCAGCAGACTGATACCTTGATTGTGGGAGGAGGCATCGCCAACACTTTTCTGGCCGCCCAAGGCCATCCTGTCGGGCAGAGCCTCTATGAACCTGACTTGGTCGATACCGCACGGCGTTTGCTCGCAGGCGGTGCCAATATCCCGCTGCCTGTAGATGTCGTGGTCGCGAAGCGCTTCGCTGCTGATGCGCCCGCCACGGTAAAGCAGGTCGCTGATGTGGCCGACGATGAGCTGATTCTCGATGTAGGGCCGCAGACTGCGGCCTCGTATGCCCAGTGTCTACAAGAGGCGGCGACGATCATCTGGAATGGTCCCGTTGGGGTGTTCGAATTCCCGGCTTTTGGTGCGGGTACACGGGTGGTGGGAGAGGCGATTGCGGCCTCTGAGGCCTTTAGTGTTGCCGGCGGCGGCGATACCTTGGCGGCGGTGGAGCAATTCGCTCTTGCCGAAGGACTGAGCTACATCAGCACAGGAGGCGGGGCTTTTCTGAGCTTTCTGGAAGGCGGCACATTGCCCGCTGTGAGTGCTTTAGAAGCGGCGTGGGAGCGTAGTAAAGGCTAGAGAACGCGTGCTATCATGGAAGCTACAAGATTTGTAGTAGCACAAGGTATCTCGCTATGACTGATATTGCTGCGGTGCTGGGCGACGAGGCTCAGTACCTGCTTGAGCATGAATGCCAGACCCTGCTGGCCAAACACCTGCACCTGCCTGGAGCCGATTTCATCAATCGGGTATTGATCGACAGTGATCGCTCGGTCGCGGTGATGCGCAATATGGCCGCGCTGATGAATCACGGTCGCCTCGCTGGCACTGGCTATGTGTCGATTCTGCCGGTGGACCAAGGCATTGAGCACTCAGCAGGGGCGTCGTTTGCGCCCAATCCTGTGTATTTTGATCCGCAAAATATTGTTGAACTGGCCTTAGAAGGGGGCTGCAACGCCGTGGCGTCAACGCTGGGCGGGCTGGCCAGCGTGTCGCGTCGCTATGCGCATCGCATCCCATTTGTCGTCAAGATCAACCACAACGAAACGCTCTCGCTGCCCATCAGTTATGACCAGACCCCCTACGCCCGTGTGCGCCAGGCTTTCGAGATGGGAGCGGTGGCGGTGGGGGCGACGGTCTACTTTGGGGCGCCCGAGTCACGCCGCCAAATCCAAGAGATTTCAGAAGCTTTTGAAGAAGCGCACCGATTGGGTCTCGTCACGATATTGTGGGCCTATCTGCGCAATGCTCGTTATCAGCACGAGGGGCATGATTATCATACTGCCGCGGACCTGACGGGCCAAGCGAATCATATGGCCGCCACCATCAAGGCTGATATCGTCAAGCAAAAACTAGCCACGACGAATGGCGGCTACCCTGCCATCGGCTTTGGACATACCCATGCACACGTCTACGACAACTTAAGCAGCGACCACCCTATAGATCTGTGCCGCTACCAAGTGGCTTCGTGCTACATGGGTCGGGCCGGCATGATCAACTCCGGAGGCGGCTCGGGTGCGGCTGATCTGCAAGCAGCAGTGCGCACGGCCGTGATCAACAAGCGGGCCGGAGGCATGGGACTGATTTCGGGACGCAAAGCCTTCCAAAAGCCGATGCGAGAAGGAGTGTCACTGTTACACGCGATTCAAGATGTGTACTTGGATCGCACGGTGACGGTTGCGTAGAGGCGGGGCCTCTAACTACTCAGCCTCTAACTACTAAGCCGAGTCAGGGCTTCGCGGTAGCGGGCCAGGGTCGCGGACGTGATCTCGGAGGGAATCTCCGGGCCGGGTGGCTCGCGATTCCAGTCTGGCAGCGAGACCAAGTAATCGCGCATAAACTGCTTGTCGTAGCTGTGCGGATTGTGTCCTTCGCGCCAACTCGACGCCTCCCAAAAGCGCGAGGAGTCGGGGGTGAGAATCTCGTCCATGAGTATCAAATCACCAGCCTTATTCAAGCCAAATTCGAACTTGGTGTCGGCGATAATCAGTCCCCGAGGGCGGGCATATTGTGCGGCGCGTTGGTAGATGTCGAGGCTGAGGCGGCGCATGTGCTCGGCATGATCGCGGCCGACGGCGGCAACCACGGCGTCAAAATCAATGTTTTCATCATGATCACCCACTGCAGCCTTGCTGGCGGGCGTGAACAGTGGTTCGGGCAACTGCGCAGCCAGCGGCAGATTGGCCGCTAGTGTGTGGCCGCACACTGCACCGGTCGCTTGGTAGTCTTTCCAGCCCGAACCGATTAAGTACCCTCGCACCACCGCCTCGACGGGCAGGGCCTGCAGGCGCTGCACCAGCATGCATCGTCCCTGCGCTTGGGCGCGCTCTTGCGGGTCGGGCAATACATCTTCGAGGTGTAGCGTGGTGGATAAATGATTGGGTATTTCTGCAAAGTGCGCAAACCAAAACAAGGCCATTTTGGTGAGTAATTGTCCCTTGCCGGGGAGGGCGGTGGGCATCACGACATCAAAGGCCGACAAGCGGTCGGTGGCAATAATCAGCAGGTGCTCGTCGCCTACGGCGTAGACATCGCGGACCTTGCCGCGATGGACCAAAGGCAAAGAAGACAGGGTCGCGTGGTGGTTCAATGGGTTCATTATTGGGGGGAGCCTGAGCCTTCGGGGCTGCGCGCGCGGCCTGACTGCGCGACAATACCGCCTATTTGATGTGTGGAGAGCAGGCCATGGAGCCGGAAATTGGCATCGTGATGGGCAGCAATAGTGACTGGCCCGTCATGCAAGACGCCGCGCTTATTTTACGCGACTTTGGCATCGCCTATGCGGCGCAAGTCGTCTCGGCGCATCGCATGCCCGATGCGATGATGGAATACGCCGCGACCGCGCAAGCCCGAGGGCTGCGCTGCATCATCGCTGGGGCGGGGGGCGCAGCCCATTTGCCGGGGATGATTGCCGCCAAAACACCTCTGCCCGTGCTGGGGGTGCCGGTGGCAACGCGGCACCTACAGGGCCAGGACTCGCTGCTGTCGATTGTGCAAATGCCGCGTGGAATACCCGTGGCGACGTTTGCGATTAATGGCGCTGCCAATGCGGCGTTATTTGCGGTGTCTATGCTCGCCTGTGAGCGCCCCGAGCTGGCGCAAGCACTGGAGAGCTTCCGGGCGGCGCAGCGCGATCGAGCGGCAGCGATGGAGCTGAGCGCCTTGGAGACACCATGATCGCGCCAGGAGCGACGCTCGGTGTGCTAGGCGGCGGGCAGCTCGGGCGTATGTTTGCTCAGGCCGCGCAGCGCATGGGCTACGCCGTGGTGGTGTACGACCCCGACCCCCACAGTCCCGCCGGTCGCGTCGCGGAGCATGTGTGCGCGGCCTATGACGATATGGGCGCTCTGAGCGATTTTGCGGCACGCTGCGCGGCGGTGACGCTGGAATTCGAAAACATTCCCCTCTCGGCTCTGCACCACGTAGCGGAGCAGGGCGTGCTGGCGCCTCATGCCCAAGCCGTTGCAGTGGCCCAAGACCGCGCGGCGGAGAAGCGCTTGTTTGCGGCACTGGGCCTCAATCCCGTACCGTGGCGTACAGTCGAGGACGACGCGAGCGCAGCGCAGGCCTGGAGCGAGCTGGCGTCATCGGCGGCCATGGAAGTGGGTATTCTCAAAACCAATCGCTTGGGCTATGACGGCAAAGGCCAGCGCACGGTGCGCAGCGCACAGGAGTGTGTCGAGGCTTGGCGTGAGTTGGGCGAGGTGTCTTGTGTCTTAGAGGCGCGTATTGCGCTGCAGCAGGAGCTCTCCGTGGTGCTCGCGCGCAATGCTCGTGGGGATTTTGCGCTCTATGAGCCGGGCGAGAACGTGCACCGCGCGGGCGTGCTGCACACCACCACCGTACCGGCTAACGTGGACTCGCGACTGGCGCTGAGCGTGCAGGGCATGGCTCGCGCATTGGCCGAGTCCTTGGACTACGTTGGGGTGATGGCTTTAGAGCTGTTTGTGGATACCCAAGGGCGAGTGTGGTCGAACGAGATGGCGCCGCGCCCGCACAACAGCGGCCACCATACGCTCGACGCGTGCTGGTGTAGCCAGTTTGAGCAGCAAGTGCGGGCGCTAGCGGGACTGCCGCTGGGCGATCCGAGCTGTCATAGCCCGGTGGTGATGCTCAATCTGCTGGGGGATGTGTGGGAGCATGGTGAGCCAGCGTGGCCGCTGCAGCTCCCTGGCGTGGCGCTGCACCTCTATGGCAAGGCGCAGGCCCGCCCGGGGCGCAAGATGGGGCATATCAATCTTCTGGGCGCGAGCCATCAGGCCTTGTTGCAGCACTGTGAGCAGGTATTGTTCTAGCGAATATAGGTCGCCGCGTCGGTGATGACCGCGTCGAGTGGCACGTCCCACTCTTCGACGGGCAGAGCATCGTGGCGTTGAAACTCGTGGGCAATGCCGATCAATTGCGGCGCGGCGCGCACGGCGTCACGACGAAAGGCAAAGCAGCGATCGTAGAACCCCCCGCCCATGCCGATGCGTTGGCACTGTGGATCAAAAGCGACCAAAGGCGCAAGCACTCGATCTAGCTGTGTTGGGTCGATGAACTCTTGTGATGCGGGTTCGAGCAGCCCCATGCCCCGCTTGAGCAAGACATCGCCGGGTTGCCACGGTGCAAAGCGCATCTGCTCACCCTGCACGACAGGCAAGTACAAGCTCGCCCCCGCTTGGTGGAGTGCATCAAGCTCCAGTGGCATCTCTCCGCGCACGGCGCGATATACCGCGATATGAAGAGGCGTATCGCGCTGAGGCTGGATCGCGAGGTGCTGGATTAAGCGCTGGTGTAGCGCCTGCCCCGCTAAGGCGAGCTGGGCGCTGTCGAGCGCGCGGCGTTGCTGGTTGATGCGCTGGCGCAGCGTGGCGGAATCGAGAGGCTGGGTAGGCATAGCAGGTGCAGGCACACAAGTACAGAGCGCTGAAGCGCCAGATAAAGAGACCGGGTCGAGAGGCCAGATAGACAGACCAGGCAAACGGATCAGGCAAACGGAATAGAGGTAAGAGGTGAAGGGACCACGAGAGCCGCTGCTAACGTTTGCACCTTGAACCTAGGGTTCAAGTGGGGCTGCTCTGCAGGGATCGGGCTTCCCGCCGTAGCGGACATGCACACCCTCCTACAAGGAGGCCGCCCCGGGGTCTTCAAATTAAGCTCAAGGGTCACCCCGCTAACTCGCGAGAACCGCAGTACCCTTCACCATGGGATAAGTATAGTGACGATGGCGAAGGGCTGCTGGGCTTGCGGGAGATTGGCGTCTGTTTTGAGACAGAATTCAGGAATAGAGTCTAGGCGTTGCTGTTCGCCAAATCAGCGGCCAGCACCCGGTCAATGCTGTCTTGCATTTGGGCCAACTGGCGCGAGGCCGACGAGAGATCGACATCCGAAGTTTGGCTTTGCAGTAGCTCGTGAGCGAGGTTAAGCGCACACAAAACAGCGAGACGCTCGCCACTGACGGTGCCCCGTCCTCGCGACTCGCGCAGCTTCTCGTCCACGTAGCCTGCCGCCTTTTGCAGCGGGGCTTCCTCGCCAGCGCCGCAAGCGATGTGATAGTCCTTATCGAGAATGCGGACAGTGACAGATTGCGCTTTGCTCATGTTTCGGACTCCATAGACTTCAAACGGCTAATCATGGTTTCGACGCGGCTGCGTGCCAGTTCGT
Organism: uncultured Granulosicoccaceae bacterium; assembly: GCA_937921805.1. GTDB lineage: Bacteria > Pseudomonadota > Gammaproteobacteria > JABXHR01 > JABXHR01 > CAKZUS01. The sequence goes on along the minus strand of CAKZUS010000084.1, from coordinate 2,607 downwards.
TCTTCTCGATCAACTGGCCGCGCTCTTCCTGCATGATCTCGATCTGGCCTTGCAAGGCGCGCTTATCCGCCTCTAGGCGCTCCACCATGTCGAGCAGGGCAGTGGTGCTTTGCTCTAGCTGGTGGATTTGGGTGTGTAGTGCTTCGGTGCTCATTGGTGTGACATTGGGCTGAAAACTCAGCCGATTGTAGCGCGTGCGGGCCGCGAGGGCGCGGGCGTTCTGTGCACGCTACACTATGCGCATGACAATGAGCCTCCCATTTCCCGATTACGACCCCCTCGCTGTACAGTTTCGCGACGCGGGCCTCGACATGTTACCCAGCGAAGCACAAGGTGTGCTGTTGGGGATGTTGTGCGCCAGTAGCGATACCCGATTTCAGTCGTGGGTCGAAGATGTCTGCCCAGCCGATGCCTTTGCCTCGCCGGAAGACCAAAAAGCCCTGTGGACCGCCTTGGCGCCGCTGCATGTGCTGAGTCTGCAGGCCCTACAACAAGAAGCCGTGCAGCTACTTTTGCCCAATGACGACGCCCCGCTGAGCGTGCGCGCTCCGGCCGTGGCGGCCTGGAGTCACGGGTTTTTGTATGGCCTGGCGCGCAGTGGTCTGGATGACACGGTGCTCAAAGACGCAGTGCTGCGCGAAGCGCTCGACACGGTGCTCGAAGTGACGCGCGTGGACCTAGACCAGCTCGACGACGAAGACGGCGCCGATTTTTCGATGATGGAAATCGAAGAGTTTTTGCGCACCGCCGTGATTTTGTGCCGCGATGTATTGCAGGCGGGCCGCGATGTCCAGTAAGGCCGCGCGCCTGCACAGCGCCGCATTGCGCCAAGACCTGAGCGACCGACGTCGTGCGCTGATGGAACACCTCGGGGACGGCGGCATCGGTATTGTCGTGGCCGCCAAAGTGCAGCGACGCAATGGCGGAGTGCCACACCCGTATCGCCAGGACAGCGATTTTTACTACCTCACTGGCTTCCAAGAACCCGACGCGGTGGCGGTGTTGATTCCTGGTCGAGCCAGCGCTGAATACATTGTGTTCTGTCGCGACCGAGACGCCCATGTCGAGGCTATCGACGGAGAGCGCCTAGGCGTAGATGCGGCGGTACCGGCCTTGGGCTGTGACGATGCGTTTCCTATCGGCGACATTGATGACATCATGCCGGGGCTGCTCGAAGGGCGCGAGCGCCTGTACTACAACATGGGCCGCGACCTGGAGACCGACCAGCGGGTCATGGGGTGGTTGAACCGCGCCCGCAGTCGTATCTACGATGGCGAGCGCAGCGATACGGCGCCGCACGAAGTGGCCAGCCTTGATGTGCACCTGCACGAGCTGCGCATTATCAAATCCGCCTACGAACTCGACTGCCATCGCCGCGCGGCGCAGATTAGCGTTGCAGCGCATCGACGCCTAATGCAGTGCAGCCCAGAGGCGGAGTTTGAGTATGAACTCGACGCGGAGCTGATCTACACGTTCCGACGTCAGGGTGCCGTGCACGCCTATCCGCCGATTGTGGGCGCGGGCGCGCGGGCCTGCATTGGACACTACACGGCGAATAACCAGCGCCTGGGCGAGCACGACCTCGTGGTGGTGGACGCCGGCTGCGAGGTGGAGTGCTATGCCTCTGATTTGAGCCGCAGTTTCCCTGCGCGCGGGACCTTCACTGACGCGCAGCGCGCTGTGTATCAGTGGGTACTGCGTGCCAGCGACGCGGCGCTAGAGGCGATCCGCCCTGGCGCCACCTGGATGGCGCCGCAGCGCGCAGTGGAGCGGGTATTGACCGAAGGCTTGATCGCGCTGGGACTCTTGCGCGGCGACCTAGAGCGGCTCCTGGAACAGGGCGCGCACCGCCGCTTTGCGCCCCATCGCTTGGGGCATTGGCTGGGGCTGGATACCCACGATGTGGGGGGGTATCGAGTCGATGGAGAAGAGCGAGAGTTTCTGCCGGGGATGCTGCTCACCGTCGAGCCTGGCCTGTATTTACCGCGCTCGCTGGTGGGCAATAGCCCCTATGCTGACATCGGCGTGCGCATTGAAGACAATGTGATTGTCACGCCAGAGGGTATTGAGGTCACGACGCGCGCCTGTCCGCGCGAAATTGACCAGATAGAAACCCTCATGGCCGGCCTCGCAGCGCCCACGCACTCGTAGCGGGCGCGATTAATAATCGCGCTCAAACACCTTCTCATCGTCAATAAAGGCCTCGAGCCGCGCGGTGATATGGCCCTGTGCATCGCGGCTCGTATAGGCCTCGGTGCGCGTGCGCCACGGGCCGCGTGCCGTGGTGGCTGTCCAGTGAATAGCCACTCGGGCCTTGCTCAGCTCGTGCGGCGCCACAGTCCAGCGTTCGCGCCGAATCTGCGCCGAGACTAAGCCATGCTCAGGGTGCGCCGTCTCCCCGCTATCTGACTCAATGCAGTAGTGCGTGAGGCCTTGCTCTAAATCCTGCTCGACCCAGCGGCGTTCACTGCCGTCGCGGATGACAGGGTAGTGCGGTAGCAGCCCCTCCTGCGCCTCGGACAGGGTGACGGCTGTGGCGGATGCGGGCAAGAGCGCGAGATGCAGCCGAATGTCCTGCACGCTCAGCGTGGCGTCGTCTTCGGGCCA
>CAKZUS010000083.1 GCA_937921805.1 uncultured Granulosicoccaceae bacterium | reverse complement strand
CGGCCCGGTAGAAGCGTTCGGTGAGGCGCGAAAGGTGCTCGTGAGCAATGCCTGGGCCTTCGTCGCTGACACTAAACACGGCCCCCGTTGGCATCTCGCACCAGCGGATTTTGATAGCCCCATCGGTGTGCTGTAGCGCGTTTTGGATCAGATTGCGCACCATACTCAGTATCTCGGACTCTGCACCGAGCAAATGCAGAGAAGCCGTGCCATGAAAATGCACGCTTCGCTCGGGCGGCACGCTCTCCTGAATCACGTTTTCAATGATCGCGTAGACCGGCACGGGTTCTTGTGTGACGGGGGCGCTGTTCTCCAGGCGCGACAGTGCTAGCAGATCGTCGACAGTGCTTCGCATGCGCCGGCTTTGGCGCTGCATGCCGACAAAAGGTTCTTGCAGTGCCTGAGGCAACATCTCGGGGGTAAAGAGCTCCAAGTACCCGGCTAGGACCGTAAGCGGCGTTTTTAACTCGTGACTGGCGTTGTCGATAAAAGCGCGCCGCATTTGCTGCTGCACAAACTGCTCGCTAACGTCTTGCGCTGAGATCAGGCGGTGGTTGCGGGCGTGTGGCACGACGCGTACAAGCAAATGGCGCTGCGTATCATGCGGAGCCAGCATTTCGGCCTCGACCCGCACCTCGTGGCGCTCTCGCAGTAAGTCCTGCATCGCAGGGGAGCGCAGCAGGTTGGTCACAATGACGCCTCGATCGCGCTCGGCGTCGATGCCCAGCAAGAGTTTGGCTGCGCTGTTGCCCCAGAGAATGCGGTCTTGTTCGTCGCACACTATCACTGCGTCAGGCAGCACCGAAGCGGTGACTTCATATTGGCGCAGTAGTTGGCGATATTGAACTTGGCGGCGACGACGTTCGCGATCGAGGCGCAGCAGTTGGCGTGTGAGCTGTGCCCAAACCCCGCCGGTCTGGGGCATGCCCTGTACTTTGTAGCCGCCATTGATCCAGCGCTGAATCCCATAAACTTGGCGAGTCTGCCATGCGGCAAAACACGCGTAGGCGATCGCGATACCGGGCCAAAAAAAGCCAAGCATCCAGCCGAGAAACCCACCGACAATTCCCACTGCACACCAGATCCATCGCTCGCGACGCAAATCGACCTGGGCGCTCCAGTGATCACTCATAGACAATGCGATCTCATGCCACAACAAAATAGCCGACGCCGCGCGCAGTGCACACGCAGTGATCGGCCGAGAGGGTTTTTAGTGCTTTGCGCAGACGTAATATATGCACGTCTACTGTCCGCTCTTCGACATCGGCCCATTCACCCCAGACTTTAGTGATCAATTGCTGGCGACTTAGTACCCGCTCAGGTTTTTCTAGTAGCGCCCACAGCAGAGCAAACTCGCGCAGGCCCACACTGAGGGGGGCATTATCCACCCATACTTGCTGGGTGTCGATATTGGCACGCAATACCCCGCAGCAGCGCTCAGTGCTGGGGCTGAGATTGCTGCGCCGCAAGATGGCCCGCACGCGTGAACACAGCTCGCGAGGGGAGAAGGGCTTGACCATAAAATCATCTGCCCCAGCGTCCAACGCCAGCACCTTATCGTCTTCGCTGCTTTTGGCGGTGAGCATTAACACGGGGGTATCGCGCAGAGCGGGGTGTCGTCGTGCATGCTGGAGCATCTCGATGCCGGAACGCCCTGGAAGCATCCAATCAAAGACGAGCAAGTCGGCCTGAGGTAGTAAATCAGTGGCCTCTAATGCCGACGCCGCAACGCTCACCGTGTGGCCGTCCTGGCGCAAGGCAAAACAGAGTAACTGCTGGATATCGAGATCGTCTTCGACAACGACAATATGGGCTGACATGGCGCTCACTCTTGCACTCGCGGCGTAGTGTAGCGCGTCATCATAAAGGGCCGTTGAAATGTAAAGAAGATCTCATCGGCAAGTGCAGTGTGCTTTGTCTGACTGTGTGGCAACATTTTCGATATTTTGCACCATTACTGCAGCGTTCCTGAAACAAACCCAGCGCTGCGCCACGCTCAATGGTCTCAGCATTGACAGAAAGCCGCGCGAAGCCTAGAACGCAGACCCGCGCTGTGTAAGGATCGCCTTAAGGCAGACACTGACTACAAGTATGTTTAAGCGAGTGTTCTCCAAAGGCGTGATGGTCGTTTTTGGAATAGGGTTGTTTTTGGGCGAGATACGCCCAAATGTTACGAATTTTCTCAAGGATTATTGGGCGCGCTCCGCAGAGATTGAGCGTGTTGTCATTGATTCGGACATGGTCAGTGCGCAGCTGCGGGCAACGATGGATGACCTGGGGCCGGTGCGAGCGGCTATTGCCAGTCGCGTTCTCCTAGACTCCGAGCAGGTGAGTATCCACGACGACCAAGCAGGAGCATTGACGGCACGATTCTATGGCATTGAGGTTCGTGCGCATTTGTTGCAAGCCAATGCCCAGCAGCGCGCGCAGTGTCTGGTGGCGTATATCCAAGGCCACGGCGGTGCGCCCTCGTCTTTCGATTATTATCTGGATTTGCAAAAAACCGCCACGCAACGTGATTGTGACGTGCTGTCGATGTCAATGTTAGGGCTGGGGCAAAACACAGGAGCTGTGCATTTTCCGGCGCAGTTTGGCGGACAGCCCTCGGTGCTCCATCTCTCTGCCGAGCAGGCCAAGCAGCATCAAAACTACGCTTTTTACCAAGACGCAGAGCGGCCGCAGCGTGAACCATTGGCCTTGTTTCTCAGCGCACATTACTATCTGCTAGCGCACTTGTCCGAGCAGTACTCACAGTTGCTGGTGACGGGAATCTCTGGCGGCGGGTGGTATACGACGATGCTCGCGGCCCTACTGCCGAGTATTGATGTATCGGTGAGCTATGCGGGAGTCTTGCCCTTGCAGTTTCGTGTGTTCGATGCCCACCGCGGCGACTATGAGCAGGTCTTTGCGCCGCTGTGGAGAGACTATGACTACTGGCAGATCTTTGCCTTAGCCCGCTCCGGGCAGCGCAAAGCAGTGTGGGTCTACAACGATAGGGATAGCTGCTGTTTTATGGACCCAGAGGCGAGTCAGTTTCAGGCGCTAGCGACCGAGTTTGGCTTTGAGGTGGTGGTCAAAGAAAGCCAGCAGCACAGCATGGATGTCGCGACGGTTGCATCTTTGTTTTGGGGAGCCGACCCAGAGCCTCCTGTGCTGTCAGCCCAGGCGACCATAGAAAGTCAGGCGCGCTGACTCAGACAGCGCGACGCCAGCGCGCTCGTTATAGGCCAACACCGCCAGCATGCGTGCCGTACTCCCGAGGCTAGGGGTGACCCGGTGCAGGGCATCGCGTCCACGAAATAGCATCAGTGAGCCGGCCTGTGCTGGGGCATACAGGGGCTGATGCGCGCCACTGAGAACCGAGGCCACTCGCTCGTAGCCCATGTCGTCTTGCGCGCTATCGCGAGCATGGGGGACATATTCAAAGCGCCCACCGGCTTGCGGGCTGCGTATAAGCAAAGTGATGGCAAAAGCGGAATTGTCAAAATGCCAGCCTAGCTCCTGCCCTTCGTAGGCAAAATGCAGATTGATCGATGACAGAGGGTCGGCGTAGGGAAACAAGGCCGGAACACCGAGCACTTGGCACAGAAAAGACACAAAATCTTTGTCTTCGTAGAGCCGGCGTAAAGGGGAGTCTGGGCCAATCTGATCGTCAGTGAGGCAGCCCTTGCTGGAGACTTGCTCGATATTGCGCGGATGATCGGCGGCAAAGTGTGTATCGGGCGGCGCTAAATACACATTGTGTGGTTGAGCGGTGAAAAACGCCTGCTCTGCATGGGCTGCGCCGTATTCGATAATGTTTGAGAGGGCCGATTCGCTCAGAAACTGATCAATGATCACGATGCCATCAGTGTCGAGTGCAGCTTTGCACTGGCACGCCAATGCAGGACTTAGAGTGGGATTGATGAGGTCTTGCATGGCTTTACTCTGCGGGTTTTCGGTCAAAGTAGTCGTTTTGAGTCACGACAGTGTCTGCGCCG
>CAKZUS010000082.1 GCA_937921805.1 uncultured Granulosicoccaceae bacterium | reverse complement strand
CCAACCGCCTCTGGCAGCGTCGCCTGCTACGGGCCTAATGCGTATCACTCCCCTATGACTCCGACTATCGACCTCTTGATGCAGCACTGCTCCGTGCGCCGCTATACCGACCAAGCCGTCAGCGACGAGCACATCAGCGCTATTGTCGCCGCCGGCCAAATGGCCGCCAGCTCCAGCTTTGTGCAGACGACGACTGTGATTCGCGTGCGCAACCCCGACACCCGCGCGCAACTGTGCGAAGTCTCAGGGGGGCAGCCCTACGTCGCCAATGCCCCAGCGCTATTGATCTTCTGCGCCGATCTGCACCGCAACGCCCAGTGCTGCGCTATGCACGGCCAGAGCATGCAGAGCGGCTTTATCGAACAGCTCCTTATTGCCAGCGTAGACGCCGCTTTGGTGGCACAAAACAGCGTGATTGCAGCGGAGTCTTTGGGGCTGGGTATTTGCTACATTGGCGCCCTGCGCAATGACCCACAGCGTGTCGCCGACCTATTGGGCCTACCGGAGCAGTGCTTCGCCGTGTTTGGTTTATGCCTGGGCTACCCCGACCAAGAGACCCAGACCAAACCGCGCCTGCCCCACTCGCTGATGCTGCGCGAAGAGCGCTACGACGGCGCCGACGATCCGAGCCTGATCGCCGACTACGACGCGACGATGCGCGACTACTACGCGAGCCGCAGCAGCAACGTCAAGCTCCAAAGCTGGAGCGAACCGATGAGTGCGCTATTGGGCCAAAAAGAAAGCCGCCCGCATCTGCTGGCGTTTTTGCGCCAGCGTGGATTGGCCACGCGTTAAACAGGGGCAGTAAGACTTACTCTCGCATTGCCGCTGCTGTCACTGCCGCTGTTACTGCTGCCACAGTCGGTGCCGGATCGCTATAGTCCAGCGGCACCGACTGCGCCTGCTGCCCATCCCACAGCACCCAGCTGGGAAAGCCCATCACGCCGAGCTTGCGCGACATCACCAGCTGCGAGCGCAGCATTTGCTCCACACCATCGCTAGCGATATCACTGGCGAAACGCTCGACATCCAGGCCCAACTCGCCCGCTAGCTGACAATGCACGGCCGTGTCCGAGGGGTTCATTGCGCGCAGATAGTAAGCGCGCTGAATCGCATCGCTCATCGCATCGCCTGCACCTTGAGAGGTCGCAGCGATCACGGCGCGGCACGCAGGATAGGTGCTGCGGCGCGGGGTATTTTGGGTCCAGAAGTCGAAGTTAAACTCCGTGCCCAATTGCTGATGAATGCGCTGCCAGATCTGTTGCAAGCCCTCGCGCATGTCCTGCGCCATCGGTACATCGCTATCGGGCGCCAGACCACCGAGCAGGCGTCGACACGATATCGTATCGGGCAACTGCGCCATAACGCGATCGAGCACGGGTCGATAGCCCCAGCACCAACTACACATCGGATCGTGAACGTAGAACAGAGTGAGGCGCATAGTGTGATGACCTTTATGGGGCGAGAATCTCTCTCATTATCCTCTAATTCTCCGCGACGCTGGGCAATGCGCCGCATTGCTTCAACATCGCTTGCCATGCGAGCGTGTGCGCGCGCAGGGCACGTTCGTATCGCGGCACCAGATCGTCGAACCATCCCCACACCTCTACACTTCCCACGGCGCTGAGCCAGTCGCGATAGCGACGAGTCGCCTGTGAGGCACGCGCCGCGTCAGCCTGCACCAGCGGGTTGTAGACCTTGTACAGTATTCCCAACAGGCGCTGGCTACGGGCATTGCCCTGCTCCCGGTAACAAATCGGCCGTGTGTCCAGGCGCTGCTGGATGATCGCGCTACCGCGCTCTAGTGCCTGAGTCAGGCTCTGTAGCGTGCGCAGCCATTGCCCGCCGCTGGGGTCGTGGTAGAGCGCCCCCAGCGCACGTTCAATCTCGGCCAGAGGATAGGCCTGCCCCGCCAGCCATTGCTGCAAGCGGTCCATGGCCAGCTCTGTGCCCGGCGTTGGTGCGCGGGCCTGCAGCGCGCCTCGCGCCAACGTCCAATGACGGCGCAATTCTTTAGAGGCGACCACCGCATTCCAGCGCCGTGCGTCCTGAATCGCCGCCAATTGCGTCATCAATTCCCGCAACAGGGACTGCGCTGGGGCATCTAGCTCTGCCAAGCAGTCTTGCATCCCCTGTAATACGCCGCGCTCATGCTGCAGGCGCGCGGCATCGGACATGACTTTGCCCAGGCTGCTGTTGGCCTGAGCGACCTGATGCAAAAAATCACAACTGCGCAGCGCCCATAAGGCATCGGGGCTAAGGCGCGGCGCCTCAACATCGCGATATAGTGCCGCGCGCTCAGGAATGGCAGGCAGCGGCACGACAATGGCCGTAATAGAGGCGTCTTGCGCGACATCTAAGACCCGCGATAAGCGAGCCAGATAGTCGTCATAGGGGCCGACTTGGCGCCATAGCAGCCACCACGCGAGCCCCACCGCCAGCAGCACCAGCAAGCCAGCGAAGCCAACAGCGGCCGCCTTATGCCTCAGCAATGTCTACCGCATCCAGTGCCAGGGGTTTCTTGCCCTTAGCGCCTAGGGCTTGCAGCTGTTTGGCACGGCTCATCAGGTTGCCACGCCCGCTCTGCAAGCGTTTGCGGGCGTTGTGCTGCGCGGCGCTGGCTTTCTCTAGGGCTTTTTCGATCTCTTCCAGCGAGCCAATAAAGTCACTAAAGCGATCGAGCATATCGCCCGCCCGCTGGGCAATCTCTTCGGCATGGTCCGACTGGTGTTGAAAGCGCCATAGGCTCTCCACGGTGCGCAGCACTATCGCCAGCGTAGTCGGGCTGACCAGTACCACGTGCTGGCGCATCGCTTGGGAAAACAGCTCCGGCTCGCTCTCCAGCGCCATATCCAACGCGCCCTCCACCGGCATAAACAGCAACACAAACTCCGGCGACTGTAGGGTGGGCAGCTTGGCGTAACCCTTCTCAGAAAGCGAATCAATATGCGCACGCACGGCAGACAGATGCGACTTGCGGTGCGTAGCGGCTTGCTGCGGCTCGGCCAGCGCGCGCTGGTAGGCAGAGAGCGAGACTTTGGCATCCACAACCAGATGGCGCTGCTCGGGAAGATCAATAACCACATCGGGACGCAAGACCTGCCCTTCGTCGGTACGCAGTACCACCTCGCGCCGAAACTCGCGCCCCTGCACCAGGCCTGCCGCTTCGAGCACCCGCTCCAGCACCAGCTCGCCCCAACTGCCCTGGCGCTTGCGGTCGCTGCGCAGTGCTTCGCTCAGCGACTGCGCCTCATCCGAGAGCCGCTGGTTGAGCGTGCGTAATTGGGCCAGCTCTTGGCCCAAGGCGCCGCGCTCTTGCACCCGTTCATCGCGCTGTTTGTGGAGTTGTTCGCGCAGCCCGACGAGTTCTTGTTGCAGTGGCGCCACCACCCCATGCACACCCTCGCGATGGTGCTCGCGCAGGCTCTGCGACTGCTCGCGCAAAGCGCCCTGTGCGAGAGCCTGAAAGCGTACTTGCAGCTCTTGCTCCTGGGCGGCCAGATGCCCGCGTAGCGTGGCCGCTTGCTGCTCAGCGCTCTGCGCCCGTTGCTCGGCTTGGACTAAGCGGGTCGCCAGTCCATCGAGTTGCTGGCGGCTGTTCTCGCCGCGCTCTGTGGCAATCAGTAGCTCTTGCTGCAGTGTGTGTTCGCGCTCTTGCTGCAAGCGCTGCGCTCGCTGCAATGGCAGCAGATGGCGCCGCCCGCGCTGCCACCATCCCACCAGCGCCGCCAATATGATCAGCCCCAGTACGGCCATCGTACTCAGCGACCACTGCCCTAACACCAGCCGCGTCACGCCGTCCCACCACTGCGCTCCCCATTGCATGGCGCCATACCTTCACTGCCTATATCTGCTTCAAGTGTACTAGGCGCCCGTATGAGACGCTTGTACAAAACGCGGGCAAAGCGCAGGCAGAGCGCAGGCATGTATAACGCGGATATTTAGGCGTCTTCTTCCTGGCCTTCAATACCCAGCACTTCAATCACGACTGGCACAATGCCGGGCTGCATCATGTTGAGTTTGGTCGCGGCGGTTTTCGACAGATCGATAATACGACCGTCGATATACGGTCCCCGATCATTAATGCGCACCAGAATCTGATCGCCCGTATCCGTGCGCGTCACCCGCACCTTGGCGTTAAAGGGCAAGGATTTGTGGGCAGCGGTCATCGCGTACATATCGTAGCGCTCGCCATTGGCGGT
>CAKZUS010000081.1 GCA_937921805.1 uncultured Granulosicoccaceae bacterium | reverse complement strand
AAGTATAAACGAGCGGATAGAATACGGTTTTATCCTTGAGGCGTTGTATGCCACGAATTCACCGCCAAGCCTTGGTTCCTTACTCCGCCGAGGCGATGTTTGATCTTGTTAATGATGTGGCGTCCTACCCGCAGTTTTTGCGCTGGTGCCAAGCAACGCGCGTTCTCAGCAGCGATGCGCAGCACATGCGGGCTGAAATGCGTGTTGGCGTCGGGGGGGCCAATCAGCGCATCGTGACGGACAACACACTGGCTCGCCCGCGCAGTATTGCGCTGAAATTGGTGTCGGGGCCGCTGCGCAGCTTAGAGGGCTTGTGGCAATTCTCGCCACTTGAGTCTGGAGAGCCGGGCTGCAAAGTGCGCCTGGATGTCGCCTTCACCATGCAAGCGGGGTTATTTTCGATCATGTTCAGCAAAGTGCTCGACACCGCCTGCTCGACAATGGTCGAGAGCTTTGTCCAGCGTGCAAAGACTCTATACCCCGATGTCTAGCGAGAAACTCGTGCACTGTGAGGTGGCGTGTGGGGTGCGCGAGTATCAGCACGTGGTGAGCGTGTCGGTTCCAGTAGGCACTAGCGCGGCGCAAGCGGTAGTGTTGTCGGGTATAGCGGTGTATTTTCCACAGTGTGATTGGCGTGCGCCGCCACTGGCGGTGTATGGCGAGCTGATTGATGCCCACACACCAGTGCAAGCTGGGGACAGAATCGAAGTGCTCCGCCCGCTGTTGATTGACCCCATGACGCGTCGCCGTGAGCGCGCTGCTACTCCCACACGAGAGCCTACTCGCATATAATAGAGTCATTGTTAAGGAGAGACCGCGATGCCCGAGGCTACCACCCGTTCCTTAAAGCAAGCGGGCCTAAAAGTGACATTACCGCGTATGCGGATTTTGGAACTCCTTGACAGCGCCGAAGACCATCACATGAGCGCGGAGGATATTTATCGAGGCTTGTTGCAAGCGGGCGATGATATCGGCTTGGCCACCGTGTATCGGGTGCTGACACAGTTCGAAACCGCAGGCCTAGTGACGCGTCATCACTTTGATGGTGGCACGGCCGTGTTTGAGCTGGATGTCGGGGATGACCACAGTCACATTGTTTGTATGAAATCCGGCGCGGTAGCAGAGTTTACCGACGAAATCATCGAGCAGCGTTTGAACGAGATCGCTACGGAGTTGGGTTACCAACTGACTAACTACAATCTAGTGCTGTATGGCATTAAACAATCGTCCTAAATTATGCAAATCGATGAAGAATCGGGGTTGGATGAAGACCAGCTCTTTAATCAGTGTGCGGAGTGCTCGGTAGAGCTGGCAAACCAGATTGCCGACCAGCACCAAGACGCAGATGTGTGGGACATTGCCGATGGCGTATTGGCCGGCGCCATTCATTTCTGGCTGTTCTCGCGCCAGCCCTGCGATGACACGCGCTGCGAAGGCTGCACCGATGTAGCAACAGCGGAGAAACGCATGGAAATGCTGCGCCACATCATCACTGAAACAGCGCAATCCAGCGAGTATTACCACGGCACCAACGATCACAATGTCGGACACGCTTAGCGCCTCAAAGCGGTGACGCGTGCGCTACTGAACCTGAGGTAAAAGATGGCACAGATGCACATTGATGCGGCCCTGGCAGATCGACTCGATAGCCTTGAGTCGCACCTGCAAGCCGAAAGCCCCGTCCTGCTCCAAGTCGTCAAAGCTTTCCGTGAGCTAGACCAGGTAGGTTATCGCGTGGGCTTGTTGCGCGATGATCAAAGCTACGCGACCCAAGTCCCGTGGTGGCCACTGATCTCGATACTCGGGACTTTCTCGGCGGGAAAATCCACATTTATTAATGACACCCTAGGGCATAAGCTCCAAAAAAGTGGCAATCAGGCGGTCGATGATAAGTTCACTGTTGTGTGCTTCAGCCCTGAGCCAAACGGGCGGGTGCTTCCGGGCATCGCGCTGGATGCCGATATGCGGTTCCCATTTTTCAAAATGAGCGAGCAAATCGAGCAGGTGGCTGAAGGCGAAGGGCGGCGTATCGACGCGTATTTGCAGCTCAAAACCAGCAATGCTGAGGCGGTGCGCGGCAAAATACTGATCGACTCTCCCGGCTTTGATGCTGACGAGCAGCGCACCTCGACGCTCAAGATCACCGACCATATGATCGACTTGTCCGATTTGGTGTTGGTGTTCTTCGATGCGCGCCACCCTGAGCCAGGGGCGATGCAAGATACGCTAGAGCATCTTGTGGGCAAGACTATTGGGCGCAAAGACGCCAATAAATTCCTGTATATACTCAATCAGCTCGATACGGCGGCAGGGGACGACAATCCCGAAGACGTCGTGGCTGCATGGCAGCGTGCGCTGGCAACGCAGGGTTTGACAGCGGGGCGTTTTTATTCGATCTATAGCGACTCTGCTGCGCGCCCGATTGATGATCCGACTCTGGCGGCGCGCTTTGAGCGCAAGCGCGATGAAGACCTCGGTGCGATTCGCCAGCGTATGCAAGAGGTCGGCGTTGAGCGGGCTTATCGCGTTGTGGCGGCGCTAGAGCATCAGGCGCACGCGATTGTCGATGAAGATATTCCGCGATTGCAGGGCCTCTTGGCGCAGTGGCGTCAGCGCAGCGGGCGCTGGGCCTTGGGCGCCGGGCTAGGAGGCTTGGGCACGCTGGCGGTCGTTGCCTGGCTGGGGCTGGACTTGTTGGGGCTACTTGCTGGGGCGGTAGTCCTGCTGGGGCCTGGCATTGGGGTGTTGATATCGATCGGCCTGGCATTAGGCCTCTTGGCGCTGTGTGCGGCGCGCGTGGCAGATTCGATGCATCAAAAAATGCTGCGCAATGATGATGCGCTGGCCGGAGCCTTTGCGCGTAATGCACGCTGGTGGCGTTGGCCTGTGCGCAGCATTATGGGGTGGAATGGCGCCGCGCACCAGCGCGTCAAAGACGTTTTGCACTCTGGATCGACCTTCATCCGCAAGCTCAATGATAGCTTTACCGACCCCTCTGGGCAAGAGCGCAGCACAGCCAGCAGTACCAGTACTGCAGGCAAA
>CAKZUS010000080.1 GCA_937921805.1 uncultured Granulosicoccaceae bacterium | reverse complement strand
GGGGGCTATGGGCATCGGGTGCAGAAGAATATCGCCTATGCCTTTGTGCGCCCTGATATTGCAGAGATCGGCCGCGCTGTCGAGATCGAACTCTTTGGGCAGTTATTCGCGGCGCGCATCGTCGAGCCGAGCCTATACGACCCCAGCAACGAGCGGGTGCGGGCGCTGTGAGCGACGCCAAACCCCGTCGTCGGCGCGGCAGTCAGAGCGCTCGCGCGCAGCGCCACGCCGAACGCGCCGCTAAGCCAGAGATCAATCCAGCCCCGCCAGGGCCGGAGGTGGTGGGGCAGTATCGCCCGCTGAGTGAGGCAGATATTCAGGCGATTTATCAGGCAGCGCTGACGATTCTCAGTGATATTGGCATGGGCGAGGCGCCGCCAGTGCTCGTGCAGCAAGCCTGCAGCCAAGGCGCGACGGTGAACGCGCGCGGGCGACTGTGCTTCTCGCCCACGATGGTCGAACACATGATCGCTATCGCCTGCAAAACGTTCACCTACTACGGGCGTGATCCTGCTCATGATTTCACCGTGGGGGGGCATCGCGTGCACTACGGCACGGGCGGAGCGGCGGTACAAACCCTAGATCTCGATACGCAGCAATACCGGCCCTCGACGCTGCAAGACTTATACGACTTCACGCGCCTAATCGATACTCTGCCCAATGTCAGTTGGTTCACGCGCTGTTGCATCGCGACAGATGTTGAAGACCCGTTTGATCTGGATATCAACACCGCCTATGCCTTGTTGCGCGGCACAACCAAGCCCGTAGGCACGGCTTTTACCGTGGCCGAGAACGTTGATCCGATTGTGGATATGTTTGACCTCGCGCTGGGCGGGGAAGGGCGCTTTCGGGAGCGACCCTTTTGCAAGGCGCATATCAGCCCGGTGATTTCGCCGCTGCGCTATGGCGAAGACGCGGTCGAGGTGGCGCTAGCGTGCATGCGCCGAGGGGTGCCGATCAACAATATCGTCGCCGCACAATCAGGCGCAACCGCTCCGGCGACGCTGGCGGGGATGCTAGCCTCGACGTTGGCCGAGACCCTCGCGGCTTTGATCATGATCAATGTCTTTGAGCCAGGTTATCCGATGATCTTCTCCAACTGGCCATTGGTTGTCGATCTGCGCAGCGGCTCTTTCTGCGGCGGTGGGGGAGAGATTACTCTGCTCAATGCCGCATCGGCGCAGCTCTCGAACTGGTTGGGGCTGCCCAGCGGTGCGGCGTGTAGCATGAGCGACGCCAAAGCCGTCGATGCGCAAATGGGCTTGGAGAAAGCTATTTCAGCACTGGGAGTGGGATTGGCGGGTTGCAATATGGTCTACGAATCCTCTGGCATGACTGCCAGCTTGCTGGGCGCGTCTTTTGAGGCCTTTGTGATCGACGACGTGATGCTGGGGCATGTCTATCGTAGTTTGCGCGGCATTGAAGTCAACGAAGCGTCGATTGGGCTTGATGCCATTCGCGAAGCGGTATACGGCGATGGGCACTTCTTGGGTGGCACGCATACAATGAATGTGATGGAGAGCGAGTATCTCTATCCCAATAGCCTCAGTGACCGCAACCCGCCCAGTGCGTGGCAAGAAAACGGTGCCACGGATATGCAGCAACGCGCTCGCGTCCATGCGCGGGCGGTGCTGGCGAGTCATCATCCTCAGTACCTTGATCCGGCCACCGACGCAGCGATTCGTGAGCGATATCGGATTTATTTATCGTAGTAGTTTTGATTTTGCAGTAAAACATGAGAGGCAATACGATGGCGACTGTTTTTGACTCCCGGCACTGCCAGCTTGGCGAAGGCCCGCTATGGCACCCGCTGCGGCAGCAATTTTTCTGGTTCGATATTGTCGGCAAGCGCTTGCTCAGTCAGCGCGACGGGCAGCCTTTGCTGTGGCAGTTTGACGAGCATGTTTCGGCGGCGGGCTGGGTGGACCACGATACGCTGCTGATCGCGAGCGAGACGGGCTTGCTGCGCTTTGATATTAACAGCGGCCGCCATCAGCGCATCGTCGAGCTAGAGGCCGATGAGACGCGCACGCGCTCCAACGACGGGCGCGCGGACTTGTGCGGTGGGTTTTGGATCGGAACTATGGATAAGCAATCGCGGGCGCAAGCAGGGGCGATATATCGGTTTTATCAAGGCGAGTTGCGGCAGTTGTATTCGGGGGTGTCGATTCCCAATTCGATCTGTTTTTCGCAGCACTACGCGTATTTTTGCGATACGCCGCGCCACCAGATTATGCGCCAAACGCTAGATCACGAGGGGTGGCCGGTGGGTGAGCCGACGGTGTTTATTGAGACCGGGGGCCTGAATGCTGATGGTTCAGTAATCGACGCTGAGGGCGCGCTGTGGAATGCCCAGTGGGGGGCGTCGCGGGTGGCGCGGTATCTGCCCAACGGGGAGCTTGATCAGTGCGTGGCCGTGGCGGCGCGGCATGCGTCTTGTCCCGCTTTTGGCGCAGAGGGCCTGCGGACCTTGCTGGTGACCAGCGCGCGCGAGGGCATTGAGCAGCCCGATGACGACCAAGGGCGGGTATACGCACAAGAAGGGGCCGGAGTTGGGGTGGCGGAGCCGCGGGTGCAGCTCGGTTAGCTATTGTTCAAGTGCGTGCATCACGCGTCGCCATGACGCGATATCTTCGGCAGTGACCCGCGCAAAGGCGGTGTTGATCCACTGCGCTTGTTGTTCGCTGAGCTGCGCTTCGAGTTGTGCGCCTGCAGCGCTGAGAGTGAGGCGGCGAACGCGGCGGTCTTGATCGGCGGCGCGGACCTCAACGAGCGAGAACTCTTGCAGGCGTTTGAGCGGTGCCGACAAGGCTTGCTTGCTGATCTGCAGCGTCTCTAGCAAGGCTCCCACGGCAATGCCCGGTTGGCGCCCGACGAAATACAAAATGCGGTGGTGCGCCCGCCCTAAGCCTCGTTCGGCAAGTAAGGCATCTGGCCCAGAGGTGAAGGCCCGATAAGTGAAATACATTTGCTCGATGGCCGCGCGGGTGTCGGGGGTGATGGCCGACGGGACGGATGGGGCCACTGGGTGGGGTTCTGTGATTATGTCAATCATGTTGACGCTTAACGAAGATTCTCTATAATGATACGTCAATCCCTTTGACGTATCCACTGTGGAACTGTCCCCTTTTGCTGGGCGCATCCAGCGCCTCTCAGCCTCACCGATTCGGGCGATCTTGCGCCATGCCGCGCGTGAAGAAATGATCTCTTTTGCGGGGGGCTTACCCGCTCCCGATAGCTTCCCGTCTTTTGCTCTGCAAGACCTTCCGGAGGCGCTCTGGCAGTACGGCCCCAGCGAAGGAGAAGACGCATTGCGCCACGAGGTTGTGGCCCTGATGGCGCGAAGAGGCTTGGCGTGTACGCCAGAGCAGGTCTTGATTACCTCTGGCTCGCAGCAGGGCATTGACCTGATGGCGAAGCTGATGATCGAAGAGGGCACCCGCGTTGCGCTCGAAACGCCGACGTATCTGGCTGCGCTGCAGGTGTTTAGCTTGTTTGGTGCGCGTTACCAGGGATTTGCACCGGGCGAGGTGCCGACTGAGCGCGCGCAACTGGTGTATGCGATTCCGAGCTTTCAAAATCCTACGGCGTATTGTTATACCCCTGCGCAGCGACGGGATTTGGCGCAATATTGCGAGCGCGAAGGCGCGGTCTTGCTCGAAGATGACCCCTACCACGATCTGGTTTTCGATACCGTTGAGCGCCGCCCGATTTGTGCGCAGCTCTCGCGGCGCTGGGCGTATCAGAGTTCGTTCTCCAAGTCTTTGGCCCCCGGATTGCGCCTCGGGTTTATGGTCGTGAGCGAAGACCTGCTCGAGCCATTGCTAATGCTCAAGCAGGCGGCGGATTTGCACAGTAACCGCATTGGGCAGCATCTGGTGCTGCAGGCGCTACGCTCACCCGAGCGAGACCAACGCTTGCAGGCCTTGGCGCTGACGTATCGGGAGAAGCGCGATCACTTCGAGGCAATACTGCAGAGGCATTGTGCTGAATTTGCTCAGTGGCAGCCGCCGCAAGGGGGCCTGTTTTTCTGGTTGCGTACACCGGGGGTCGATGTCGAGGCTTTGGCGCAATCGGCGCT
>CAKZUS010000079.1 GCA_937921805.1 uncultured Granulosicoccaceae bacterium | reverse complement strand
GCTTGAGTTTCGTAGTCGATTGATTTACTGTTTCGCGACACCTTTGGAGAAAACGAATGAAAAAGACTCTTACTGCGCTGGTTGTGGGCGCTGCACTGGCTGCTCCTGCAGCGATGGCAGACGTCAAAATTGGCGTCATTCTCGGTTTTACCGGCCCTATCGAATCATTGACTCCCGCTATGGCGGCGAGTGCTGAGCTGGCGATGAAAGAAGTCACGGACTCAGGCAAGCTCCTCGGCGGCGAGACTGTCAGCTCTGTGCGTGCGGACTCGACCTGTATTGACAGCGCGGCGGCGACGGCAGCAGCTGAGCGTTTGGTCACCTCTGACAACGTCAATGCCATCGTTGGTGCAGACTGCTCAGGTGTCACGGGCGCAATTTTGCAAAACGTTGCGCGTGCCAATGGCATCGTGATGGTCTCTCCTTCAGCCACTTCTCCCGGCCTGTCAACGGCTGAAGACGATGGTCTGTTCTTCCGCACGGCACCCTCTGATGCGCGTCAGGGCAAAGTCCTGTCTGACATCATGATGGACCGTGGCGTGAAAAGCGCGGCGCTGACGTACACCAATAACGACTACGGCAAAGGCCTCGCCGAGAGCATTCAAGCGAACTTCGAAGCCGCTGGCGGCAGCATCACTGCCGTCGCTGCGCACGAAGATGGCAAGGGCGATTACTCTGCTGAAGTGGCGGCGCTGGCACAAGCCGGTGGCGATGTGCTGATTGTCGCAGGCTACCTCGACCAAGGCGGCAAGGGCATGATCCAGTCTGCACTCGACTCGGGTGCGTTTGACACGTTTGTACTCGGCGACGGCATGGTCGGAGACTCTCTGCCCGTAGCAATCGGCCCGGATTTGAACGGCTCTTATGGCAACGTGCCCGGCACCAACAACGCCGGCGCTGAAATCTTCGCTGCTATGGCGGTTGATGCAGGCATCGAAGCTTCTTCCTTCTCGCCAGAGTCGTATGATGCGGCAGCGCTGATCATGCTGGCCATGCAAGCGGCGGGTTCAACGAGCTCTAACGACTTGAAAGCCAAAGTCATGGACGTAGCCAACGCTCCAGGCGAAGAAATCATGCCAGGTGAGTTGGGTAAAGCCCTAGAAATCTTGGCGGCAGGTGGTGACGTCAACTACGTGGGCGCTACGGCCGTGGAATTGATTGGTTCCGGTGAGAGCGCAGGCAACTATCGCGAAGTCGAAATCAAAGACGGCGCGCTGAGCACTGCTGGCTACCGCTAAGCTTTTTTGCTAAGGCGTTATAACAGGCCCAGAGCAGTGTTGCTCTGGGCCTTTTTGTTGGTCTAGGACATGATTGTTGTAGAAAATTTGCACAAGCACTTTGGCGGCATACACGCCGTAGATGGTGCCTCGTTGCGTATCGAGACCGGATCAATCACCGGGCTGATTGGCCCCAATGGCGCGGGGAAATCCACGCTGTTTAACGTGATCGCTGGCCTCTTTCCTCCCACGTCTGGTCGGGTTTTTCTCGATGGGCAAGACATCACGGGCCTAGAGCCGCATCAGCTCTTTGCGCAGGGTTTGTTGCGCACTTTTCAAATTGCTCATGAGTTCTCCACGCTCAGTGTGCGCGATAACTTAATGATGGTGCCGGGGAATCAGCAGGGCGAGAGCCTGTGGAGCACCTGGGTGCACCGCACGGCCGTACGCGAGCAAGAGCGCGCGCTACGCGAACGCGCCGATGAGGTCATCGAGTTTTTACAGATTGCTCACCTCAGCGACGCGCCAGCCGGGTCGCTGTCGGGCGGACAGAAGAAACTACTAGAGCTGGGGCGCACCATGATGGTGGACGCCAAAGTGGTGTTTCTCGATGAAGTGGGGGCGGGGGTAAACCGCACGCTACTCAATACCATTGGCGATGCGATTATCCGACTCAATCAAGAGCGCGGCTATACCTTCTGCGTGATCGAGCACGATATGGACTTTATCTCGCGCCTGTGTGATCCGGTGATCTGTATGGCCGAAGGGAAGGTCTTGGCACAGGGCAGTGCGCAAGAAGTCAAAAGTAACGAGGCCGTCATCGAGGCCTATCTCGGTACCGGCTTGAAGAATCGCGAGGCCCAGGCATGAGTTTTTTGATAGGCGAGAGCATGACGGGCGGCTATGGCAGCGCCGATATTTTGCACGACTGCACCATTGGCGTGGAGCGAGGCGAAATCGCTGTTGTAGTCGGCCCCAATGGTGCAGGTAAATCCACAGCCATGAAAGCCGTGTTCGGCATGCTGAACTTGCGCCAAGGTCGCGTCATGATGGATGGTCAAGACATCACGGCCTTGTCGCCGCAGCAGCGCGTGCACCAAGGAATGGGTTTTGTGCCGCAGACCAGTAATGTCTTCACGGGAATGAGCGTGCAAGAGAACCTAGAAATGGGGGCTTTTATTCGCGATGACGATTTCTTGGGCACGATGGAGCAAGTGTTTGACTTGTTTCCGATTCTCAAACAAAAGCGCCGCCAGCCCGCCGGCGAGTTGTCGGGAGGGCAGCGCCAGCAGGTGGCTGTCGGGCGTGCGCTGATGACGCAGCCGCAGGTGCTGATGCTCGATGAGCCGACAGCTGGTGTGTCGCCCATTGTCATGGATGAATTGTTTGATCGCATTATCGACATTGCCAAGCTCGGCATCGCGATACTGATGGTCGAACAAAACGCCAAGCAGGCGCTCAATATCGCCGACAAAGGCTACGTTTTGGTACAAGGTGCCAACCGCTTTACCGACACGGGCGAGGCGCTGCTAGCGGATCCGCAAGTGCGCCAATCGTTCTTGGGGGGATGATGGACCTACTCAATGCTCTTGTGCTGCTGGCGAACTTTATGCTCGTGCCAGCACTCACTTATGGTTGCCAGCTCGCTTTGGGTGCGCTGGGCGTAACGCTGATCTACAGCATTCTGCGCTTCTCGAACTTCGCTCACGGCGAGACGATGGCCTTTGGCACCGCCGCAACGATTTTGCTGACCTGGTGGCTGCAGTCGATGGGGGTGTCGTTTGGGCCGCTGCCCACGGCGTTGATCGCGATGCCGTTCGGGGCGCTGGCTGCAGTGCTATTGCTGTTGGCCAGTGATCGTGTGGTGTACCGCTTTCATCGTCGCCAGCGGGCCACGCCAGTGCTCTTGCTGATCGCCTCTTTGGGGGTGATGTTTTTCTACAATGGCCTGATTCGCTTCATTATTGGCCCGGATGATCGGATTTTCACCGATGGCGCGCGCTTTATTGTGAGCGCTCGCGAGTTCAAAGCCATGACGGGCTTGTCGCAGGGCCTGGCGATCAAAACCACACAAGGCATCACGGTCTTGATGACGGTGATATTGGTGGCGGCGCTGTTTTGGTTTTTGACCTATACCCGTACGGGAAAATCGATGCGGGCGTACTCTGACAATCGTGACCTGGCGCTGCTGTCTGGCATTAATCCCGATACTGTTGTGCGGGTCGCCTGGATCCTGACCGCTATTCTCGCTACCGTAGCGGGGGTTTTGTACGGTCTGGACAAAAGTTTTAAGCCCTTTACTTACCTGCAAATCCTGCTGCCCATTTTTGCGGCGGCGATTGTTGGAGGCCTAGGTAGCCCGTTGGGCGCCGTCGCAGGCGGGTTTATTATTGCCTTCTCTGAAGTGGCGGTAACGTTCGCCTACAAGCGGGTGATTGGCTATATCGTGCCGCCTGAATGGGCGCCCGATACCCTGGTGCAATTCTTATCGACGGACTACAAGTTTGCGGTGTCCTTTACGATATTGGTCATCGTGCTACTGATTCGACCGACTGGGATCTTTAGAGGACAAACACTATGATGCGCAATATCGGGTTGTTTGCGGTAATGGCGGGGTTGATCGCCCTAGTCGGCTTTATCCAGAGCTGGTCGTTGGCGCTGGCGATTCTCAATCTGTGTTTGATTTCGGCGGTCATGTCGCTGGGTGTGAATATCCAATGGGGCTATGCGGGCTTGCTCAATGTCGGGGTGATGGGCTTTGCTGCTCTCGGCGGCTTGGCGGCAGTGCTCGTCTCTATGCCGCCCGTGACCGAAGCCTGGAGTAACGGCGGAGGGCGGCTATTGCTGGCAGCAGCGTGGTTTGCTCTGGTGGTTGTGGCGGTGTTGTTTGCGCGCAGTCGCTTGCGCGGGGCGATACGCAGCTGGAGTATCGTCCTGCTCATCGCCGTGGGCTATTTTGTGCTGCGTCACGTGGCCGATCCGGCGGTGGCGGCGATCGAGTCCACTAATCCCGCCTCGACCGGCTATCTCGGTGGCCTGGGCGCGCCGATTATGTTTTCGTGGTTGCTCGGTGGCGTTTTTGCTGCGGGGGCCGCGTGGCTTATTGGTAAGGTGGCTCTGGGGCTGCGCTCGGACTATTTGGCTATTGCAACGCTCGGCATCTCCGAGATTGTCATTGCGGTGATTAAAAACGAAGACTGGCTGGCGCGCGGCGTAAAAAACGTCGCCGGATTACCCCGTCCTGTCCCCTATGAGGTCGAGCTACAGCAAGCGCCCTGGGTGCAAGACTGGGCTCAGAGCACCGGCATGTCATTGATAGAAATGTCTTCGGTCATTGTCAAACTCAGCTATGCCGGTTTGTTCGTCGTGGTGCTGCTGGCGTTGATTTGGCTGTGCGAAACGGCCTTGCGCTCGCCCTGGGGGCGTATGCTGCGGGCGATTCGTGATAATGAAACCGCCGCTGCAGCGATGGGCAAAGACGTCAAGGCGCGCCACCTACAAGTCTTTGTGCTCGGCTCGGCAGTCATTGGCATTGCTGGGGCGATGCTGACGACGCTAGACGGGCAGTTCACGCCCGGCTCGTATCAGCCGCTGCGCTTTACTTTCTTAATCTGGGTCATGGTCATTGTCGGCGGCTCTGGTAACAATTGGGGAGCCGTCTTGGGCGGCTTTGTTGTCTGGTTCTTTTGGGTCGAAGCCGAGCCTTTGGGCTTGTGGCTGATGGAGCTCATCACCTCCGGAATGGCTGAAGACAATGCACTACGGCTGCATCTGATTGAAAGCGCCGCCCATATGCGCTTGATGACGATGGGGGTAGTGTTGTTGCTGGTGCTGCGCTTTAGCCCGCGTGGCCTGATACCCGAGCGCTGATCCCTTAGCTCCCAGAGTAAAATCTCAGCCTAAATCACAGCCTAAAATCACAGGGCAAGATCACAGAACTCGTGACCTTGCCCTGGGCAGGGCGGATCAAAACGTAATTATTTGACCGCAGCGGTGACGATCACCTCGACTTTCAGCGCTGTGCGCGCGAGCTTGGCCTCTCCACAGGCGCGTGCAGGGGCATGCCCGGCAGGGACCCAAGCATCCCAGACGGCGTTCATGGCGGCAAAATCGCTCATATCTGCCAGCCAGATAGTGGCTTGTAGGATGTGCTCGCGCGAAGATCCGGCTTGCTCTAGGAGCGCATCAACGCGCGCGAGGCAGTCTTGGGTTTGCTCAGTGATGGTATCGCCCGCACCGACTTGACCGCAGAGATAGATCACGCCGTTGTGCTGCACGATTTTGCTCATGCGCGCGGTGGTGTCGTGGCGCTCTATGGGAGCACTCATACTCGTGCGGCTCCTTCGCTGAGAGCGGCTAATTTGGCGTAGGCAATGTCGGGATCAACAGCGCCAAAACCCGCAAAAGTGCCAAATCCGCAGTCGCTGCCTGCCATCACGCGTTCACGCCCAACGATATCGACAAAGCGCTGGGTGCGCTGGGCGACCAATTCGGGGTGTTCGATAAAGTTCGTGGTGGTATCAACCACGCCGGGGACGAGGACTTTGTCGTCGGGAATCTCGTTTTTGCGATCGCGAAAGACACTCCACTCATGCGCGTGTCTGGGGTTGGAGGTCTCGAACAAGACATAACGCGAGTGCGTGGCCATGAGCGTGGAGAATACTTTGTCCATCGCGATGTCGCAGCAGTGGGGGCCTTCGTAGTTCCCCCAACAGATGTGCACGCGCACTCGCTCTTCAGGGACATTGCGCAGCGCGTGATTGAGGGCGTCGACGTGTAGGTTGGCGATGCTCAAGAATTCACGATCGCTGAGCTCACTAAAGAGCATATGCCGCGACAAAGCCAAGTCGGGGCAGTCGAGCTGCAAATCTAGGCCAGCGGCGACAATGGTTTCGTACTCTTCGCTCATCGCATCGGCCAAAGCCGCGAGATAGGCCTCGCGAGTGGCGTAGTGATCGTTTTGCAAAAACAAGGCGATCACACCCGGTGAAGCTGCGTTCATAAAGCCGCGCTGAGCACCGTGCTCAGCCATAGCGGCTTTGAGATTGCTGATGTCTTTTTTGAGTTCGTCTTGCCCCTGGGAGCGTACCTCGCCGGTGCACATAGGACGGGCGTATTGCGGCGTGCCACCCTCATCGGCGAGGCGCTGTAAAAAGCCAGGAAACATCTTGAGGTCTGCCGGCGCGTTGCGCGGACTATCGCCAGAGAAGCCGGTATAGCGGTCTTTGACGTAAGTGGCATAGGAGATCTTGGAGGTCTCGCCGTCGCTGACAATATCAATGCCCGCCTCGACTTGTTTGCGTACGGTCTCGGAGACGGAGCGACTCATGCAGGCGTCGAATTCGGCCTGATCAAAGGGCTGATTGTGTTCACGCGCGAAGATGAAATCGACCACTTCTTGGCTGCGCGGTAGCGAGCCGACGTGGGTGGTGCGTATTGCGGACATGCGACTTCCATAAGGGGTTTTAGGCATTCTACGACGTAGACACAGGCGCGGC
>CAKZUS010000078.1 GCA_937921805.1 uncultured Granulosicoccaceae bacterium | reverse complement strand
ACCGCATAAAGCGGTCCCAGTCCTGCGTGTCAGCGAGCCACACAATCACTTGCGAGAGCACCGAGTTGGGGTGCTTAGTGCCGGAGGCCATGTAGGCCTCCAGGTACTCGATAAAGGGCAATAGCTCCCGGCGCTTGGCCTCGGCGCGCTCGTCGATGTTGTCGATTTTGCGCACACGCGCATCGACCGACTCCAGCAGAGCGAGCATGGATCGATACGCCCCCGCCCCCGGGGTCGGCGCGGGGGCCGAGCCTTGGGCTAATAAGCGGCGGGCGCGATGACGCAGGAGCTTACCCATGATTAGCCTTGTGCCTCAGTCGAGCCATCGAGCGGGCTGCCATGCCACAAGACTTGCGTCTCTGGCGTCTCCCAGCCGCCCTGGCCATCGGGCAGTTGGATGCCCTCGATCAGGGCGACGCGCTCCAGATCTTCGACGACAAAGCCTTGGTTGTGCTCCGTCCAGTCTTCAACGCGCTTGTTGCTTGGCTCGTAACGCTGCACCCGCACGGTGCTGCCGCGCTGGACATACCAGCTCAGGTTTTTCATGGAGGTGATCAACACGCTCGACTCGGGGAAAAACGCCTCGCTGCGCATGGGCAAATATTGACCATTAGCGCCGGTGGTCTTCACAGCACCGGCCTCGCTGGGTTGCTCGCCGTATAGCTCGACAATTCGCCCCTGGTGATAAGCGACAAGGCTATCGCCCACAATCGCCACGAGGTCATCCCCGCGCAGATGCTTGGGGATCATTAAGCGCGCTTCGGCCAGCAGATGCGGCAGATTGGCATAGTCGCCATCAGGCCCGACCTTCACCCCCGCGCCCATATACTGGCTCGGTGCGCCGTCGCGGATTTGCTGCAACCAGCCCACCGCCATGTCTTCAAAAAGTGGATTGGCATCGGGATCGGAATCCGTGGCCACACGAGTCCCATGCCAGCCCATCAGCACGACGGCATCAGCGATGGATTTGCGATGCATCGCCATATATCGAGCCGCGAAAGCGGACTGACCATACGCAGCCCATTGATTGAGCAAGTCGCGGTGGATGTGCACATCGTGTTGCACAGCGGCCAGCTCATAGTGGCTCTCTGCCATAGACCAAGGGCTAGCCGTGACGCGGCGCTTGCTGGGGTCGTTGTTATCGGTCTGTGTGCGCCGTGCAATCGGGCGCGAGGTGCCCATGTACAGCTTTCGGCCTTTGAGATCGCGCACGACATCGGTATTGATCCGGCGAAGCAGCGTGCTGTGCTCGGTGACGGCGGCGAGGAGCTGTGTCTGGAGATCCGGGCTGAGTTGCGCCGGATACTCCATGTTACTGACCCCGTACCGCTCGGCAAATTGTTGGCTCAGCGCCGAGAACATTTGGATGCCGTCACTCATAGCACGTCTCCAAAGCCCACAATGGCCGCGCCCGTGTGTTCGCCTGCATCCGTCCCTGATTGCTCAGCAGTGAGCGCCGCAAACTGCTCGGTGAGTGTCTGCAGTTGTTGTTGCAGCGCCGCAAAGGCTTCGGGCGTCAAAGCATCAGCCTCGTCAGTGGTATTCGGCGCCGTGGTTATTTTCTCGCTGAGGGCATTAAATGCCTCAGCCAGCGGTGCGATGGCCTCGGCGACACCGGCCGCCGCCGCTGCGCCCAGCGCTTGGAGTTGCTCGTCGGTCATATCTGTACTCTCTCGTGTGGTTTCAGGGCGCGCAGCAGTAAAGCTCTCGCGTAGCCTCGAGAAGAAGCCAGGAGAGTCGGGTTGTTTGTTGAGTTCGGTGGTTTCGATGGCGTCGCTCGCCTCGCAGGCACGGGTGCTAAATTGCAGCGACTGGGTGCCTAAGCTGGCGGGGTTATCGGTGAGGCCGACACCGCCCAGGTAGACCTTGCCGCTCTTGGCAAAGTTGGGCCAAACCTCCACGCTGGCGTAGCGTTTTTGGCCCGCCTCGTTGTCGTATTGGCCGATTCGGTTGGCGACAAAGCTCGCGTAAAGCTCCACGGCACCCTCGTCAGTCTCTTGCACTTGCAAGGCGCGGACGTGGCCCATTGTGTCATCGCGGCGATGCTCGGGCCACAGCTGCGCAGTAGAGGTCTCGAGGCTATAGGTCTCGGCCATCTCGCGAAGCCACTCGGGCTTGATTGTACGCCCGTCGGCCGTTGGGCCAGAGCGGGCGATGCGACGAAAAGGGGTTGCTGGCGTAGTCATGACACATTTGTAGCTCCTTGAAACCCAATAGCATCACTTATTAGACCTATACAGACCTATATCCGCGATATAGGTCTACATAGGTCCAAACAAAGACACTATTGGGTATTTACGTAGCCACAATTGCGAGCATGCAATACACAGACAAGCAGCGCGAGCAGGCGCGCGCGCTGCACTTAGGCGGCGCGACGGCCAAAGAGATCGCCGCCGCCACGGGCGCAAGCCTGCGCACGGTGCAGTATTGGCGCGGCGATTGGCCCGACGCGGGGCAGCTGAGTGCGCAGGCGCAGATTGAGGCGCGGCTGCAGTACCTGCTGGCGCTTAACACGAAAGATGGCCAACAACTCAAAGAGATCAGGATCTTGTGCGCTGAGCTGCCCGCGCTGCGCAGCGGCATGGCGCGCGCCGAGCGCATCGAGATCGAGAATGGTTACCTCAAAGAGCACGGCGTGCTGCCCGCCAAGCTCGCCAAGGGCCAGAGCGCAAAGGGCAAAAAACGCGGCCCCAAAGCCAAAAACGACATCAGCGACATCACCGTAGAGCAGCTGCGCGAATGGGAGAGTCAGTACCTCTACGCCTACCAACTGACATGGCTCAATGCCAAGCGCGACGGCAGTACACGGCGGCGGCGCTTTGTGCTCAAGTCTCGACAAATCGGCGCGACCTATTACTTCGCGTGGGAAGCCTTTGCCGATGCTGTGGAGACGGGGGACAACCAGATATTTTTGAGCGCGTCACGCCCGCAGGCGGAGATCTTCAAGTCCTACATCCTGGCTTTCGCGAAGGATTTTGACTTGGAGCTTAGTGGCAACCCCATTGTGCTGAGCAATGGCGCGGAGCTGCACTTTTTGAGCACATCGGCCCGCACCGCACAGGGCTACCATGGCCATGTGTACTACGACGAGGTGTTTTGGGTGCAGGGTTGGGCGCAGTTTGCCAAGACCACCAGCGGCATGGCCATGCACAAAAAATGGCGAAAAACTTACTTCAGCACACCCAGCTCAACCGGCCACGCCGCCTACGCCCTCTGGACTGGCGACGACTGGCGCAAAAAGCAGAACAAGCGCGGCAAAACCCCGCCCACCATCGACCACAGCAGCCCCGCGCTGCTACACGGCCAGCTCGGCCCAGATGGTCTCTGGCGCTGCCGCGTGACCGTCGAAGATGCCGAGCGATTGGGTTGTAATCTGTTCGACATCGAGGAGCTGCGCGACGAGTACACCAAAGCCGAGTACGGCAACTTGCTGATGTGCGAGTTCTTGGATGCACAAGAGTCGGCCTTTGCGCTGGAAGATATTTTGGCGGCGAAAACGCCCCCCGAGAGCTGGACCGACTACCGCCCCCGTGAGCCAGAGCCTTTTGGACGCCTGCCCGTCGCCATCGGCTACGATCCCGCGCGGGTGCGCGACGACGCCGCTGTAGTGCTGTGCGCCATCCCGCTGCAGCCGCATTTGCCCTGGCGGGTGCTGCTGCGCTATCGCTGGCAAGATCGCAGCTTCCGCTGGCAGGTGGCGCAGATAGAAGCGCTGTGTCAGCGCTTTAACGTGCTGCATATCGGCATCGACACCACCGGCCCGGGCGCGCTCAATGTGTTTGAGAATGTGCTCGAATTTTTCCCCCGCGCGACGCCCATCACCTACAGCCCACAAACAAAAAGCGAGCTGGTGGCAAAGACCCAAGAAGTCCTCACAGACCG
>CAKZUS010000077.1 GCA_937921805.1 uncultured Granulosicoccaceae bacterium | reverse complement strand
CTCGACGTTGCCGCGCTGTCACTGATTGTGAGCGAAGCGGGGGGCGTGATGAGCGATCTCGATGGGGCAGCGATTGGCCTGAGCACTACCAGTGTGGCGGCCGCATCGTGCACGGCGCTACAACAGCGTTTGCTGGGGTTGCGCTAGTCGCGCTAGTCGTGTGACGAGGACTTGGTGCTTTTAGGGGGCACGCTTGGCCGGTTTTGCTGCGTCATTTGCGACAAGATGTTGACCGGATTGGCATCCATGACCGATTGCATTTGTTGGCGCATCATGGCTTGTTGCTCCATGAATGTCGCAATGCTGCGTTCAAGGTATTCGCTCATAAGGTCTTGCATGCTGTCGCCGTAGAAACGGATGAGCTGCTCTAGCACCGTATTGGAGAACATCGGCGTGCCGTCTAGCTCTTGCTCTCCGATGATCTGGATCAAAATACTGCGCGTAATATCGTCGCCAGACTTGGAGTCGATCACCACAAACTGCTCAGCGCCCATCACCATCGTTCGCACGCCGTCTAGCGTGATATAGCTGCTGGTCGAGGTGTCGTAAAGACGGCGGTTAGGGTACTTTTTAATGGTGCGCACGGAATTCTCTACTTTCACCTGTCAACCTCAATCCTATGATGCTGCAGTGCAACACGTTAACATTTTCAAGAGGGGATGCAACGCCAGTCTGAGGGGCTTTAAAAGCCTGTGACGGCGGTCTCTTTGCCAGAGGCAGAGAAACAAAAAAACGATACATTTTTGAAACAAACTCTTAGTGCGTACGCTCTACCGCCATTGCGACCCCTTGTCCGCCACCAATGCATAGCGTGGCGAGTCCTCTTTGTACATCACGGCGTTTCATCTCGTGGAGCAAGCTCACCAATACCCGACACCCCGAGGCCCCAATGGGGTGGCCGAGTGCAATCGCGCCGCCGTTGACGTTGACGCGATCAGGGTCGAATCCTAGCTCTTGGCAGACACACAGTGCTTGCGCGGCAAAGGCTTCATTGGCCTCGATAAGGTCGAGATCCGCGACGCTCCACTGCGCGCGCTGGAGGGTTTTTTGGGTGGCGGGAATGGGCCCGGTGCCCATAATGGCCGGATCGACCCCCGCTGTTGCTGCGGCGCGAATGGTCGCCAAAATAGGCAGACCCAAAGCACGCGCCTTGTCGGCGCTGGCGACGATTACTGCCGCCGCGCCATCGTTGAGTCCTGAGGCGTTGCCTGCTGTCACGCTGCCGTCTCGGGCGAAGGCGGGGCGCATGGCTGCCAGTGAGGCAAGCGAAGTGTTTGCGCGCGGATATTCATCACGCTCAACGCAAATGGGCTCGCCACGGCGTTGGGCGACGTAGACAGGTGTGATTTCTTCGCTCAAGCGCCCGGCTTCTATTGCCGCTGCGGCACGGGTCTGGGAGGCGAGGGCAAAGGCATCTTGCGCTTCGCGGGTAATGCCCCAGCGGTTGGCAATGTTCTCGGCAGTCTGCCCCATGTGATAGTCGTTGCTGG
Organism: uncultured Granulosicoccaceae bacterium; assembly: GCA_937921805.1. Taxonomy (GTDB): domain Bacteria; phylum Pseudomonadota; class Gammaproteobacteria; order JABXHR01; family JABXHR01; genus CAKZUS01. Next base: position 2,542 of record CAKZUS010000077.1, on the reverse strand, counting down.
CGCACCACAGCCCATCGCGAATCATGGTGTCAACCAGTGCCCAGTCGCCCATGCGCTGTCCATCGCGAGAGCCAGGCAGGGCGTGCGCGGCGGCGCTCATGTTTTCTTGTCCGCCAGCGATCACTATCTCGGCATCGCCGTTGTTGATCGCCTGCATGGCCAGCTGCACGGCTTTGAGCCCACTGCCACAGACTTTGTTGATGGTCATCGCCGAAGTGGATTCGGGCAGGCCGGCTGCAAGCATCGCCTGGCGCGCGGGGTTTTGTCCTACGGCGGCAGTGAGCACTTGCCCGAGAATCACTTCATCGACATGTTCAGCCGCCAAGCCTGTGTCCTGAAGCAGGTCGCGAATAACGCAGGCGCCCAACTCCGAGGCACTTACTGACGCGAGTGCGCCCTGAAATTTGCCGATAGCAGTCCGCTTGGCAGCGACGATAACGATGTCTTGCATGCTGATAAAATGAATTGTGCAGTGCAAAATTTATCATGTCCCACCGCCGCGTTGTCAATTTATGCGCCGCCCAATGTCGCTTGACTCGGGGCGTGCGCAGGACTGTGCCAAAGGGTTGAACCAAAGAGTGGGACTGATGGTGGTCGATATTTAGTCTTGGCGTGTGCGTATTCGCTTCACTAAACTGTAGAGTCAACTCAAAGAAGGTGCCGTTATCCACACTTGCCCTTGTGTCCATCATGCCGCGTTGCGAGTATGAAACGCGTCCTTAATTCAGCACGCCGCGTGCCCTTGATCATGCTGCTGCTGCTCAGCGCCTACCTGCTGTTGGCCTTGCTCGGCAGTGGCGTGCTGCAGCTACAGTTGCGCCTGCACTGGTCTAGCCCTGGCGCGCCCAGCTCTGCCTTGACCGAGCCGTGGATTGCTTTGTCGATTCACCGCGAGTTCTTGGCCCAGCCTCTGGTGACGGGGGGAGGCGACAGCCGGGTTTTTTGGAGCGCGCAATTACTGGTGCTGTTGCTCACGATGCTGATGCCTTTTCTGCGCCCTTTGGCTGCGGTGGCCCTGACCGCCGGGGTGGGGGTCGCAGTGGTGGCGCTGTGCCGGGGGGCGGGGCTGGCGCAGCACGCAACGATTATGCAGTTTGAGCTACTGTCTATTGGGATCTTGCTCAGCCTGTATGCGTTGGTGGTGTTCGTGGGGGAGATGCGCGACAAATACATGCTGGCGCAAGTGTTCTCTGAGTTTGTGCCGCCTCAGCTCGTTGATCAATATATGGTCGATCGCCGCGCGCTGCGCCTGGACAATGAAGCCAGACAGATCACGGTGCTGTTTTCTGATATTCATGGTTTTGCGACCATTTCTGAGCGTCTGTCGCCCACGGTGTTGGCCGAGTGGCTGGATTCGTACTTTGATGCGGTGAGCCAAGTGATCGTCGAGCATGGCGGTACGGTGGATAAGTTTATGGGCGATAGCGTAATGGCGATTTGGGGCGCTCCAGTGGCGGATCCACAGCATGGCACCAAGGCCGTGGCGGCGGCATCCGCGCTGCAGCGTCGCATGGTGGCCTTGAATGCGAATCTGCGCCGTCGCCATTTGCCCGAGATCGTCGTCGGTGTGGGAGTCAGTAGCGGGATGTGTCACGTCGGCGTCATGGGGTCGAGGTTCCGGCGCACCTACACGGTCGTTGGAGACACTGTGAATATCGCCCAGCGACTGGAGAAACTCACGCGTGAATACGAAGTGCCGGTGGTGATCAGCGAGACCACGGCGCGTTTGACCAAAGGCTGGCTGTATCGTGAGCTGGGAACGGAGTATGTCAAGGGGCGCAAGCGCTTTGTCGGAATTATGCAGCCCATCGGCACGATAGAGTCGTGTAGCGAGCAGCAACGCACCTGGGTGCAGTGGCATAACCGCGCTCTGGCTTTGCAGCAGCAGGGGCAGTACTTTGAGTCGCAAGCGATGTTAGAAAAGCTGCGCGACGATACGGGCGAAATAGCGCTCTATAGCCTGCTGATCGCGCGGCTTAAAGTGTTCAAACGTCGAGGTGATGAGTTCGTAGCGGGGCGCTAAGACGGCTGAGAGTCTTGGGCAAGAGTGGGCAAGGGGGTCGTGCTCCAGTCATTGCCATTGAACCACTGGTGTCCCTGAAAGCTATTTTTGTAGGCCATGCGCTCGCACTGACCGATCCAATACCCCAGGTACACATAATCAAAGCGCCAGGCAGCAGCTAGCTCTACCTGCGCCATGATGGCAAACGTGCCCAAGCTGCGTCGGTGTAGCTCGGGGTCAAAGAACGTATAGAGCGCGGATAAGCCCCTGGGCGTGACATCGGTTACAGCGAGTGCGACCAGAGTGTTGTGATGGCGCCAGCGCATAAAGCGCACATCGCTCCAGTTGCTGAGCAAAAAGCGCTCGAACTCTTCGTACGAGCTGTTGTCCATGCCCGCATCGCGGTGACGGCTGCGCAGATAGCGCTGGTAGAGGGCGAAGTCTTCCTCGGTGGCGATCGCGCTGTCAACGCTCAGGTGCAAGTCTTGGTTGCGCTGGTAGCTGCGCCGCTGGCTGCGGTTGTAGTGCAGTCCGGTGACG
>CAKZUS010000076.1 GCA_937921805.1 uncultured Granulosicoccaceae bacterium | reverse complement strand
CGCCAAGCCACTGGCGACGGCAGTGCGCACGTATTCAATGCCATCAGCTAGCGTAAAGGCCAGCTCCTGCACCGCCGTCGCACCAGCCTCTTGCATGTGATAGCCAGAGATCGACACCGAATTGAATTTAGGCATCTCAGCGGTGGTATAGGCGATGATATCTGAGACAATGCGCATCGACGGCGCGGGGGGGTAGATATAGGTGTTGCGCACCATAAATTCTTTGAGAATATCGTTCTGCAGCGTGCCAGCGAGCTGCTCTCGCGACACGCCTTGCTCCTCTGCCGCGACGATATAACCCGCCATAATCGGTAGCACGGCGCCGTTCATCGTCATCGATACCGAGACCTGATCCAGAGGGATATTGTCGAACAGGATCTTCATATCCTCGACCGAATCAATCGCCACGCCCGCCTTGCCGACATCGCCCTGCACCCGCTCATGGTCTGAGTCATAGCCGCGATGGGTCGGCAGATCAAAGGCGACTGACAAGCCTTGCTGGCCTGCCGCAAGATTGCGCTGATAGAAAGCATTCGAGGCCTCAGCCGTTGAGAACCCCGCGTACTGGCGCACCGTCCACGGCCTGGCCGTATACATGCTGGCCCGAGGACCGCGCGTAAACGGCGCTTGACCGGGGAGCGACTCTGTCAGCGCTGCGGTGTCGGCGCTGGTGTACAGCGGCTTGCGGGTCAAGCCCTCGGGTGTGACAAATTCATCTGCCGATCTGCCGCGTGTTTCTTTGGCGAAATGGGTCCGCCAGTCGTCAATCGAATCGCTCATTACATTGCTGTGACCTAAGAACCTTGTCAACAATACGATGTTCGGGCGCAATTACCAGGGCAGATTGTCACGCAAAACACACCAAAGATGACAAAATATAAACAAAAAAAGCCTATTTACCCTGTAAACCTTGCTGTTTCTTGCAATCACCCTTCTCTATCAAATGGCCACCATCTCTGCCCACCATGTCCGAAGCTGCTTACTCTCCGTCGCGCCCGAGGCACGCGAGAGACTGCTATTACAAGCAGGCATCCACCCGCGCCGGGTTCCGCGCCGGGCCGATTCGCGCGTGCATGCCGATGCGGTAGCGCGGCTTTTTCGGGGAGTGCAACGCCATCTCAATGATGAGTTTCTGGGTTTTGCCAGCGAAGCTTGCGCGTTTGGCGTATTTGAGCTGCTGTGCGACAGCTTGCTGCGACATCGTCGCCTGGGAGCGGCTTTGGCGCACGTAGCCTCTTTCTATTCGTTGACCTGCCCGGGCGTGCAAGCTCAGTGGGAATCACAGCGCGGGCGCTTGAGCTTTGTGCTGAGCGATCCCACGCGCGATCCGGCGCATTTTCTGGCCGAATACCTACTCGTGATTTGGCACCGTGTTGCGTGTTGGCTGATCGGCGCCCCGATTACTCTGCAGTGCACTGATTTTGCTCACACGAAACCAGCCCACAGCGAAGAACTCAGGATAATGTTCGGGCGCACGCGCTTTGGTGCGGCAGACAATGCCATCGAATTTGACCCCAGTTGGGCGCAACAGCCCATCCTGCGCAGCGATGCAGAGATGGCGGCATTTCTCGCAGCTCATCCCAGCAATATCATGACGATTCCTGGCGCTCGTCCCGCCCTAGAATCGCGCATCGAACATCTCCTGCGCCAACGCCGCCACTACCCGACATTGGCCCAATTGGCTGCCGAGCTGTCGATGCACCCCATGGCCTTATACCGCGAGCTGCGCTCTCAGGGCAGAAGCTATCAGCACATCAAAGACGATATGCGCCGCGAGCAAGCGATTAGAGCGCTGCGCAGCGGAATGTCCGTCGAGCACGTCGCCGAGCACGTTGGCTACGCCGAAGCGCGCTCGTTTAGCCGCGCATTTAAGCTCTGGACTGGCATGTCTCCTCGTGCTTTTGCGCGTCATGCTTCCTAAGCAAATTCCAGCTCAGTCCCATCGCCCTAGGGCGAAGACTGAAACCGAATTGTCACCGTCACTTCATCAGCCACCGTGGCATTGCCCGGCGGATACGGCTCGCTGCCGATTCCAAAATCATGACGATTAACCTGCAATGCTCCCTCTAGCCATTGCCCATCGCGTGTTAAATCCACACGAACCTCTTGCTCAATGCCCCGAATGCGCAATAGGCCTTGCAACTGCACGCCGGTCTCAGTCGTCGTCACCAGCGTGGAGTCAAACTGCGCTACAGGAAACGCTGCAGCATCGAGCCAGGGCGCAGCACGCAGGGCGTCATTAACTTGCGGATCGCCCGCCTGATAAGACCCTGTGTCCACTTCCGCGCTCAGCGCTATGAGTGCCGCACCGCGATACCTTGCCTCGATACGTGCTTGCGAAAACTGCCCGCTGCTTGGCGCGCCCATGACCTGAGCCTCAAAGCCAATGTAGACATCTTGGGCAGGCGCGGCGCTAACAGGGCGATGCCAGTTCCACGCCCCTATCAGTACAAACGCCGTGAGCAGCGCCAGCGCCGCTAGCGTGCCTCGCAGCCAGCGGCGAGCGAGTATGCGGACAAGAATGTCATCACCATCGAAAAAATGATGCTTCAGCGCCGCAGCAACATGCACCGCCAACAGCGCGATCAGGGCAGTACCTAACCAATAATGCGCCGCCGCAAAAGAGTGCTCCCAAGCAACTAGATCAATAAAGGGCAGCGTCACCGCAGGCCAGACAAACGCGCCAAACCAGCGCGTTTCGATCCCCAGTGGCGAGGCCGAGACCCACAACCAACCACTGAGCGGCAGCGAGAGAATCAGCGCATACAGCAGCAGATGTGACACGCTCGCCGCCATGCGTTCCCACAGTGCAGCAGCGGGAGGATGCGCGGGAGCGCGCCGCACAAGACGTGCGCCCAAACGCCACAGCGCCAGTACCAAAATACTCAGGCCAAAAGACTTATGCCATTGGGCAGCCATATATCGAATAGGATCAGCGTCGGGTAATCCGCTGAGCCATTTCCCACTGATGAGCATGGCGATAATCACGGCCGCCATGCTCCAGTGCAGCCAAATGGCAGTCGGGCTGTAGCGAGTCGGGCGAGTCACTAGGGCTTGATCAGCTCAGCGTCTAAACGAATAGAAACGCCATCGCTAATGTTGGGGGTGTACAGACCCAGACCAAAATCAGAGCGGTTGAGGACGCCCGTAGCGACCAGGCCCACGGTGGGCTTGCCGTTAAACGGATGCGGTTTCGCCGCGTTGATCATCACGTCTAGCTCGAGGGGCGCGGTTTGGCCTTTGATGGTCAACTCACCGTTGAGCGTATATCCTTCGCCATTTGCGACAATACCCGTGGAGCGAAATTGCGCTTCCGGGTTATTGGCCACGTCAAAGAATTTCTCACCCATCAGGTGCTCATACCAAATGTCGGAGCCAGCATCGACACTAGAAACGTCTACGGTCGCACTCACACTGGAGTTCGCTGGAGCGGCTGTATCGAGTTCTAGCGACAAGTCAAAGTCGTCAAAAGACAAAATCGGCTTCGAGAAGCCCAAATGATCGTAGCTAAAGGTCAAATAGGCGTGGGTCGGATCCACTTCATACGTTCCGGAGGGCACGGCGCTAAAATCGGCCGCCTGTGTCGTTCCCGAGGCAATGGCGGCTGCAAGTATCCAATAACGCATTGATTTATTTCCCATGGTGAAAAGCTCAGAAGAAACCTTTGGATTTAGTAAACGAGAAATGGTTCCAATAAATGTAAAAATACCACGCACTCACTCTGCAGTCACTAGAAAATCAAGCCTTTATACTCCGTATTTTGCTCACAGGGGATGGCATTGGAGCCTAGGCGCCTCGTTGTTGTGGACCATATTCCCGAGATTGGGCTCGAGAATGGGCTGCGTTTAGAACAGCTCGATGCCCACGCCGAACTGGGGCGCGAGCACAATCAGCTCATTGTTGATCTCAACCTGCCCCTACCCATCGATGCATTGGCGCTGATTTGCGGCACACTGGTTGCCGGTGCAGAAGTGATAGTCGTGCGGCCCCGAAGCGGGCGCATTGAAGCGCCGCCGTCAATGGTGAGCTGGCCCTGGACGAGGCTCCCCAGTCAGCGCTTCTCTACGCGCATGCTCGCAATGTTGGCCCAAGAATCCCCGGTCGCCACCGCGCAGGAGAATCAGCCTCTATGCGATCCCCCCCCCGGGTGGCAAATACAGTGGGCGGCACATGCGGCCCATATGGACCCTCACTTCGTTGGGATGATTCATGCCCGTCGGGGGCGTGGCAAGAGCACAGCGCTAGCGCAGTTAATCAATCGCGTCGTAGCACTCGGCCATACTCTGGTGTGGCTCAGCGCGCCCTCGCGGCGCGCCGTCGCAGTCCTACTCAGCCACCTGGACAATGACGCGCGCCAGAGCTTGCGATTTGTTGGACCAGATTCTTTATCAAGCACACTCCAACACTCCCCCGCACCGGTCTTTATCGACGAGGCAGGAGCAATTCAAATCGATATGCTGCGCCGTATTCTTGCTGCGGGAGTCCCCGTGACGATGGCGGGGACTAATGAAGGTTATGAAGGCGCAGGTCGAGGCCTCAGCCAGCACTTACTCACGCAAGTCCCACAACTGCACACCGTGCGGCTGCAGCGAGCACAGCGTTTTGCGAGTGCAGACCCCCTAGAGCAATGGATGGATCAGTTGCTGGCGCTGCACCCAGTATCCGGCGCATATTGGGCCGCAGGCTGTTACCGCGTCGATCGCGATCAAATCAGCGAGGCGCAGCTAGCTGAGCTATTCCAGCTCTTGCACTCCAGCCACTACCGCACTCGCCCCCGCGACTTGTGGCAGTTGCTCGATGGGGTGGGTAGCCAGCTCTGGATCGCGGCGGAGAGCGGAAGCTTGCGCGCTGTCGCTGTGGTCACGAGCGAGGGAGGCTTGCCGCCGCCACTGGCACAACAGGTCGCTCGCGGCCAACGACGCGTTCAAGGACATCTCTTGCCGCAGTTACTCTCCCGCGTTGCGGGGCCATTGGGCTTAGGCCAGACTCTCGCACGCCAACGCTATTGGCGAATCGTGCGCATCGCGGCCCGCCCACAGCGACGCGGTTGGGGGGCGATGCTTGTACAGCGCATTATCGGCGCCGCGGCTCTGGCTCATATCGACTGGCTAGGTAGTAGTTTTGCCGCGCAGGCAAGTTCGCTGCAATTTTGGCAACGTTGGATGCAGGTTGTTCATGTGGGGGCGCGGCGCGAGGCCAGTTCTGGCTTACCGGCAGTGGCCGCGCTCAGGCCCTTGAGTAGGTCAGCCCACGCACTTTGGCCATGCTATCGGGCGTTTAGTGTGCGCTGGCTGAGCTTGCACAACCAGTATCAGTATCAGTATCAGGATCAGAATCAGCACGGAGACGCCCAGCCAGCTTCGCCCCTCACTACTGCGCTATCCAACAGCGCACTCTCAAGCACCCCGCTCTCAGATGCTATATGCCAGCGCTATCAGGGCGCTTTTGCAGCCGGAGAGATCGACTGGCATAGCGCCTACCCAGCGCTGCGTGAATCCCCGACCGATGCGGCGATAGTGCACGCTGCGCTCGCTAATTTTGCTGCAACAGCACAGGCCTGTGGTGGACGAAAAGCCCTGCTCAAGCAACTGCGTAGTGCGATCTGCCGTAGCCAGAGGTTGGCCCCAGATAAGCCTTTGCCTGTTCACTCAGTTCATGCACCAAACGGTGATGCCTAGCCAAAGATTCTTTGCGGCGCTGGAAACTCAAACCCACGAATGCCGCCGCACTTAGCACATGCATTTCAGCCAAGGCGCTGACATCAATGTCTCGGGCTTTTTGGTAGCCCTCAATGGCGATTTTATGATGCTCAGGGGGAATAATTTTGCGCAACGCCACCGCAAGATCAAACAGTCGATACCCATGGCCGCAGTCGTTGTAATTGAGAAAAACAATACTGTGGCGTGCATGCAAAGCATTGTCTGGTATCAAGTTGCCGTGAATCAGCCCGAAGTCCAAGTCGAGGGATGAAAGCTTGCCCAACAAAACCTCGCGCAGCGTGGAAAAAAGCGACCGGTGCTCAGCACTCAAACCGTCAATATCCCAGAAACGGCCCCACAACGGAGTTTCACCAAGCAGGCCGTCTACATCACGGTGAGAGCGTCTGAACTCCCTGGGAAGGGTCCACTGGTCTAAAGCATTGTGAAACTGCCCAATGGTATGGCCAAAAGCTTCACAATTTTTCTCAAATGGTAAAAATGCAGAGCCATCTATCCAGCGCGTGACATCAACGTAGGTGTCATCAATTTCTTGTACATAGTGACCATCGGCGGCAGGAACAGGCTCGGGACCAAAGCGCTCTTTTCTGTCTAAGGCCTGAAGCAGTAACACCTCGGACTCCAGCTCTGCCAAGCTGCGCTCACCTTCACGGTGAAAGCGCATCGCATACTGCCCGTTTGCCGTAGCAATGCGGTAGATAAAATTGTCTGGTCTAGGGATCAGCTGCGCGGTTCCACGCAACTCCCAACGGGCCATCGCCGCCTGCAATGCACTCATAGCTGTCGTCAATCTATATCAAAGGGACATCCTGTAGTCCCTAGCGACCAGTTCACCTGTGAACTTTGGTCACTTATCGGCATCGAGGCATATTGGCCTCATTCCTAGTCGCATTATTTGCCGCATTGAAAAGCGGTAGTGCCATGGCATTCCCCTTTTTGCTTTGGTGCGATGTGCGTTTTTTGCCAGCGTCACAGCAAAAGAGTCTATCAACAAAGCGTTATCAGTTAGTTTTGCCAGCGCATGCGGATTTTGGCGACTTTGGCGACTTTGGCGCCGTCAGTATCGCCTGCTCAGAGTAGACCAGGCAGCCAGAGCACAATCGCTGGCATCATAATCAGGCCTGCAATCGTCAAGGCATCGGCCACAAAAAACGGCGCCACCCCGCGAAAGACGTCTTGCACGCTCAGCTCGGGCCGCACACCGGCCACCACAAAGCAATTAAGCCCAATCGGCGGCGTAATCAGACACAATTCCGCCATCTTGACCACAA
>CAKZUS010000075.1 GCA_937921805.1 uncultured Granulosicoccaceae bacterium | reverse complement strand
TGGGCACAGTCAGCCTCGGCGGTGCCGTCAAGCCATTGCGATAGTCCGCGTGCCGACGACCCAGCATTTGCAAATCCAAGGTGACCACCAAAGCAGAACAGCCCGCCGCTTTGGCACGCTGAATCAGCGAGAGCGTAAATTTTCGATCCCGTTTGACATAGAGCTGAAACCAAAAGGGCTTGCTTGTCGCTGCTGCCACGGCCTCGATCGAGCAGATACTCATCGTCGAGAGAATAAACGGCACCCCGAACGCCTCTGCCGCCTGGGCTGCCAGAATCTCACCATCAGGGTGTTGCATGCCGAGCATGCCGACCGGCGCCAATGCCAGCGGCATAGTCACGTCCTGCCCCACCATTGTGCTCGCCAAGCTACGCGGTGCCAAATCACGGGCAACACGTTGTCGGAAAAGAATGTTCTTAAAATCCGACTGATTCATCGCCAGGGTATGTTCTGTCCACGAACCCGACTCGCAGTATCCCTGGAACATTTTGGGGGTTCGCCTGTGATAGAGGCGGCGAAGATCGGCAAGCTCGCAGATTGGTGGCATGAGATACGGTCCCGACAAAAACCCCATTATGCGACAGCTATCGAAAAAGACCAGAGCTGCCCTGACCCCGATACACAACACCAGAATAGACCCAGCGAATTTACCCTCGTAGAGCTAGTTTGCGTGATCATGATACTGGGCATCCTCAGCGCCAGCGCAATCGCTAAACTACAAGCCCTAAACGGGGCCATATGGCTGTCTATTTTGAGTCGATAGATGGCAGTGTTACTGGATCACTTCGCGTAATAACGCCAGCCCCGGTTCGATATTCTCTGTAGGAATCGAGGCAAATCCAAGCCGCAAATAATGCGAAGGTGCAGGATCGCGATGCCAAAATGCCGAACCGCTCTCGAGCAAAACACCGCGCTCTGCCGCGCGCTCGATAACGCTATCGGCACTGCCCACCTCGCTGCAGTCGAGCCAAAACCCGGTTCCGCCCTGGGTGCGGATGCGTCGCAGTTGGGGCAGGCTTTCATCGAGCACGCGGTCAATCAGCTCCCAGCGCGTCCGGTAGGTTTGGAATAAGCGCGCCATCAGGGCATCGTAGTGCCCGAGCGAGATAAACCGCGCAACCTGGCGCTGGTTGTTGCTCGGGGGGTGGCGCATCATTAAAAAGCGCAGCGCCCGAAGCTCCTGCACCAAAGGCTCGGGCACGACGATATAGCCCGTGCGCAGTCCTGGAGCAAAGGCCTTGGACAAGCTACCCAGGTAGAGCACGCGTTGGTCTGTATCGTGGCATTTCAGTGATGGACTCGGCTCATCAAAAAAATTGGCTTCGGTTTCGTAGTCATCTTCGATAATGACAAAATCATCTTCACGCGCCCGCGCGAGCAAGTGCTGACGCCGCGATTCGCTCAGCTTCACCATCGTAGGTGCCTGATGCGCGGGGGTGACATAGACATAGTCAATATCTGGCGGCAGGGCTTCGACACAAAGGCCATTTTCGTCCACGGCAACCGGCACCAACGTGGCACCGCTGGCAGCAAAAATCAGCCGTGCGTCGGGATAACCCGGCTCCTCAATCGCCACTCTAATGCCTGGGCGCATTAGCAATTGTGCCAACAGATATAAGGCATTTTGCGCCCCGAGTGTGACCAAGATTTGTTGGTGATTCGTCCATATCCCGCGTCGCGGCAAGAGGCGACGACTGAGCTGCTCGACCAGATCGGGGTAATCTTCGTCGTAGTGATCATTGCTCCAATCAAAAATCGATTGCACGCTGAGATTATCGCGGCAGCACTCGCGCCAAGCATTGACCGGGATCAGCTTCGGGTCCGTCTGGCTATGCAAAAACGGATAGCGGTATTCGCGCCAGAGCTTCATCTTGGGACTAAAACGAAAGCGGCTCGGGTGTTGCTGCAATCGCTGCTGCCAGTGCGAGTTATCGCTCACACTCTCAGCGGGCGTACTCGTGGGTGTATAGGACCGACCGCGCAGAATATCAGGATTAACGAAGTATCCGCGCCGTTGGTGCGAGAGAATAATCGACTCGTCAACGAGATGCTGATAGGCCAGCACAACCGTATTGCGTGAGATGCTGAGCTGTTTGGCCAGTTCGCGCGATGAGGGCAGCGGTGTATTCGCCGCCAGACGCCCATCGAGAACCGCCGCCACCATTTGCTCTCGTAGCTGGGCTTGCAGACTCAAGGAACGAGACGCGTCGAGGTCAAACAGCTCCCCCAGCATGACCGCCGTATCACGCGGCATTATTGGGCCTGGAGCGCCGTCACGAGCGCCGTCGCATAGATATCTTCGGCGCTGGCGCCGCGCGACAAATCGTTCACGGCCCTGGCCGCGCCTTGCAGCAGTGGCCCAATGGCTACGCCACCGCTGGCTTGCTGGACTGCCTTGTAGGCAATATTGCCTGCATTGAGATCGGGAAACAACAACACATTCGCCTGCCCTGCTACGACATCGCCGGGGCATTTACGCGCGCCGATTTGCGCGTTCACAGCGGCGTCGAATTGCAGAGGACCCGACACGGGCACATCGAGCAGTGCTTGTGCAACTTGCGTGGCTTCGCGGATTTTCTCGACTAGCGGACCCTCTGCAGAGTCGTAGGTCGCATAGCTTAGCATCGCCACTTTCGGATCAAGCCCTAAGGCTCGGGCGGTCGCGCAGGCATCTACGGCAATGCGCGCCAAGGCCCGCGCGTCAGGGTCGGGAGTCAGGCCACAGTCGGCGAAAACATAGGCTTGGTCGTGCATTTCCATCAGCATCGCCGATGACAGCTTCGCGCCTTTCACGGCGGTCCCTATCAGCCGGATTACTCCCCGCACGACATCGGCTGTGGCATACACCGCCCCGGCAACGCAACCATCAAAGTCGCCTTGACGAGTTTTCCAGAGTGCGTATTGCAGCGGCTCTTGCAGCACTTTGCGCGCCTCTTCGACGCCCATGCCGGATTTGGCGCGGTGCGCCGCCAAGGCTGCGACATCCGCCGCGCTGACGGCAAAGCTGCCGGGGGTCAGCAAGGTCGGGCGGAGGTTCGTATTATCTCGGAGCATCTGCGCAGCACGCTGTACCCGCACATCATCACCTTCAGGAAAAACCAACTCGCAGCGCAAATCTTGCGCGCGCTGGGCCAAAAGATTGATCAGAACGGACATAGGGCAACTCTGTGTTTTCACAAGCGGCCAGTATAGGGGGTTCGATCTTCGCTTGCGCAGGGAGTACTGCACACACTGGGCACTAATTTAGGCTCAAATATAGGCCCTAGCCTGGGCGCTAACAGACGGGTTGCGTCTCACAGTGGCAGATTCTCACACGACTCCTAGAGATCCGGCATTATTGTCAAATTGATCAGCTACCCCAAATCCGATGAGCGAACTCTACCAAAGCATCTACTCTCAACTGCATCACTCCCAGGCCCGCGCACCAGAGGAAGCCGACCTCGCCTCCTGGCGTGCGGCGGTCGTCGATGTATTGCGCCAGCGCATAGTCCCAACCTGGCTGAGCGCCCAGCGCCGCAGCGCCCACTCCAAACAGGTGTACTACCTGTCAATGGAGTTTTTGTTGGGCCGCCTGCTCGAAGATGCAGCCAATAACCTCGGGCTGCGCGACGCGCTCGAACACGCTCTACAAGACGCTCCATTTAGCTTCGAGCAGATTATCGCCGATGAGCCAGACCCCGCTCTGGGTAACGGCGGCTTAGGGCGCCTGGCTGCGTGTTTCTTGGAGTCCATGGCCAGCGTGGGCTGCGCCGGGGCCGGATATGGCCTGCGCTTCGAGCACGGTTTGTTCCGCCAGCAATTTTGCGAGGGCGCGCAACAAGAGTACGCTGACCAATGGCTCAGCGAACACTCGGGCTGGGAGTTCCCTCGCCCCGAACGGCGCTTTCACATCGGCTTTGGAGGCAGCGTCTCAGGCGAATGGCAGCCCGAGCACCAACTCATCGCCACCCCCACCGTGATGCCGATTGCGGGCTGGTCGGGAGGCTGGGCCAGCACGCTACGCCTCTGGCAGGCGCAGCCGGTAGAGGGGTTTGATTTTGCGCGCTTTAATCACGGGGATTTTGCGGGCGCCTCCGACAGTGAGCGCGAAGCGCGCGACCTCTGCCGCGTGCTCTACCCCAATGACAGCAACGCGGCGGGCAAGAGCCTGCGCCTCAAGCAAGAGTATCTGCTCGTCAGCGCCTCGCTACAAGAAATACTGTGGCGCTTTAGTCGCGTGTGTCAGGATTGGCTAGAGCTGCCGCAGCGTGTCGCCATTCAGCTCAATGACACCCACCCCGCCCTCGCTGGTCCGGAGCTGGTGCGCTTGCTACACGATGTGCACGGCGTGGCGCTGCAGAGCGCGATAGAAATCAGCCAACAAACACTGCACTACACCAACCATACTTTGCTCCCCGAAGCGCTGGAGTGTTGGTCGACCTGGTTATTTGGGAACTTGCTGCCGCGCCATATGCAATTGGTCGAGGCCATCGAAGACTGGCAGTCTCGGCAGACGGGGCGGCGCAGCATCATCCGCGACCACCAGGTGCATATGGGCGACTTGGCATTTGTGATGGCACGGCGGGTCAATGGCGTCTCGGCGCTGCACACCGATCTGGTTACTTCGACCGTGTTTGCCGACCTCCACGCCGACTTCCCCGACCGCATCGTCAATCAAACCAATGGCATCACGCCACGGCGCTGGCTGCACAGCGCCAACCCGCGTCTGTCAGGGCTCATCAGTGAGCGCATCGGCGACACCTGGGTCGCTGATCTCGAAACCCTGGAGCAACTGGAACCCCATATTGATACGGGTTTTTGCGAGCAACTGTCTCGCGTCAAACGCGACAACAAAATCGCGCTGGCCCAGTCACTAGGACTCGCACTAAACCCTGACGCCATTTTCGACACCCAGGCCAAGCGCTTTCACGAATACAAGCGCCAGTTGCTCAATGTGTTGGAAACTATCGCGCTCTGGCAAGCGATGCACGAATCGCCTAACGCCGCATGGACGCCCCGCGTCAAGATCTTCGCGGGCAAAGCCGCTCCGGGCTACGCCGCCGCCAAACAAGTGATCCAGCTCGTCCACGATGTGGCGCGCGTGATCAATAACGACCCCGTGACCCAGCAATGGCTGCAGGTAGTCTTTCCCGAGAACTACAATGTCTCTCTGGCTGAGCGCTTAATCCCGGCCACGGATGTATCAGAACAAATCTCGACTGCCGGTACCGAGGCTTCGGGTACTGGCAATATGAAGTTTGCGCTCAATGGGGCGCTAACCGTCGGCACCCTCGATGGCGCCAATGTCGAGATTCGCGAGCGCGTCGGGGCCGAGAATTTCTTCCTGTTCGGACTCCAAACAGACGCCGTTGCGCAGCGCCGTGCGCAGCCCCAGCGTAGCCGAGCCATCATTGAATCTAGCGAACGCTTGTCCGGCGTACTTCAGCTACTGGCCGAAGGGTATTTTTGTCGCCTAGAGCCAGGGCGCTATCACGACTTAGTGCACCATTTATGGCATCACGACTACTACCTCGTCGGCGATGATTTTGACAGCTATTACGACTGCCAACGCCTAATAGACACGGCGTATAACGAGCAGACGAGCTGGCAAAAAATGGCGGCACTGAATATTAGTCGTTGCGGATACTTCTCTTCAGATCGTACTATCAGAGGGTACATGCAAGATATCTGGCAAGTTGAGGCCCATGCTGCAGTGGAGTAAAAGATGAATACACTGGGTGAAACCGACCACTACTTAATTGGCGAAGGCACCCACAAACGGCTCTGGGAGGCGCTGGGGGCGCACTGTGTCGCCCCCTGCGCGCAGCACCAGGCAGGGGTGCGCTTTGCGGTATGGGCACCCAACGCCGAGCGGGTGGCAGTGCTCGGAGATTTCACGGATTGGTCTGAGCACCCTCTTTCCCCGACCGACAGTGGAGTCTGGGAAGGCTTTGTCGAAGGGGCTCATGCGGGGCAGCGCTATAAGTTCGCGATTCATCGCCACGGTCATTGCACGCACAAAGCCGACCCCATGGGGCGTCGCGCCGAGCCGCCTCCAGCTACCGCCTCCATCATCGCGCCGCCACTGCAGTACGATTGGCAAGACCAAGACTGGATGGCCTCACGCGCACAACGCCATCATATCAATGCGCCCATTAGTATCTACGAGGTGCAACTCGGGAGCTGGCGCCACCCCAGCCTCGTCGCGAACACCTACCAAGAGTTCGCCCATGCTTTGGTCGATTATGCCTGCGAAATGGGCTTTACCCATATCGAGCTGCTCCCCATCAGCGAATATCCTTTCGACGGCTCTTGGGGGTATCAACCCGTTGGCCTGTACGCGCCAACGTGTCGATTTGGCGATGCCCAGGCGCTGTGCGCCTTAGTGGAGCGAGCGCACCAATGCGGCCTTGGAATCATCCTCGACTGGGTGCCCGCGCACTTCCCTGCCGACGTGCATGGCTTGGTGCAATTCGATGGGACGCCATTGTATGAGCACGCCGACCCGCGCGAGGGCTTTCATCAGGACTGGAACACGCTGATCTACAACTTTGGCCGCACCGAGGTTGAGAACTTCTTGGTCGCCAATGCCTTGTACTGGTTTGAGCAGTTCCATATCGACGGCCTACGCGTAGACGCCGTCGCCTCCATGCTCTATCGCGATTACTCGCGTGAAGATTGGGTGCCCAACCGCGACGGAGGCAGAGAAAACTACGAGGCGATAGCGTTTCTCAAGCGCCTCAATAGTGAGGTCTACGCGCAGTTCCCCGGCGCGATGATGATCGCCGAAGAAAGCACGTCTTTTCCTGCCGTCAGCGCCCCGGTTGACAGCGGGGGCTTGGGGTTTGGCTACAAATGGAATATGGGCTGGATGAACGACAGCCTGGGCTACTTTGCACTCGACCCCGTATACCGCAAACACCATCATCACCAGCTTACTTTTGGCCTGCACTACGCCTGGTCCGAGAACTTTATCCTGCCTATTAGCCACGATGAAGTCGTGCACGGCAAGCAATCTATGTTGCACAAAATGCCCGGCGATGAGGCGCAGCGCTTCGCGCAGTTGCGGGCGTTTTATGCCTGGATGTGGGCGCACCCTGGCAAGAAACTCCTGTTTATGGGCTGTGAGATTGCCCAAGCGCAGGAGTGGAACCATAACCAGGGCCTCGATTGGGCCACGCTAGGGCACCCGCTCTATGCTGGGGTGCAACGACTAGTGCGCGAGCTCAACACACTGTATCGCGCCACCAGCGCCCTACACCAGAGCGACGCCAGGGCCTCGGGCTTTCAGTGGCTGGAGGCCAATGACGCCGAGCACTCGATCTTGGCTTTTCTTCGCCGCGCCGAAGACGGCACCAATGTGGTGGTCGTCGCCAACCTGACCCCTGTTGCGCGCGAGCACTATCGCCTCGGTTTTCCGTATGCCGGTGCCTGGACAGAGGTCCTCAATACTGACAGTGTTCATTTTGGCGGCCACAACACCGGCAATATGGGATGCATCCAAACGCAGAACCACCCCCATCACGGTCAAGAATGTAGCGCCTGCATCACGCTACCTGCTTCATCAGTGCTGATATTTAACAACTAATATGGATTATTGGAGAAGTTATGCCCGCTAATACTCGTCTCGCCGCCCAATCTATGGCCTTTGTCCTCGCCGGTGGCCGCGGCAGCCGGCTCAAAGAGCTGACCGACAACCGCGCCAAGCCCGCTGTATTTTTTGGCGGCAAAGCACGCATTATCGACTTCGCGCTCTCCAATGCCCTCAACAGCGGCATTCGCAAGATGTCTGTCGCGACCCAATACAAAGCCCACTCGTTGATTCGTCACGTGCAGCGCGGCTGGAACTTCTTTCGCGCTGAGCG
>CAKZUS010000074.1 GCA_937921805.1 uncultured Granulosicoccaceae bacterium | reverse complement strand
GCTGACGCTAGTCATCGGTCTGTGGGCCTATTCGGGGCTAGCATTTAATGCCGACCCCACAGGGGTGTTCTCTATGGACCCCAACTTGCTCAATATCTTTGTCTCGGTAGTGTTCGTGAATTCCCCAACGGTGTTTCGGATTGTGCGCGGCTTGACGATGGATATTCAGACCCGTGACTATGTTGCTGCGGCCAAGACCCGAGGCGAGCGGCCGTGGTACATCATGCTGTGGGAAATCCTGCCTAATGCGCGCGGGCCGCTTTTGGTCGATTTCTGTCTGCGTATCGGCTATACCACCATCTTGCTCGGCACCTTAGGCTTCTTTGGGCTGGGTGTCAGCCCAGAGAGTCCCGACTGGGGCATGACCATCAACGAAGGGCGCAAGCTGCTGACTATCTATCCTCATCCGGCTCTGCCGCCTGCTTTGGCGCTGATGTCATTGGTGTTGGGCCTGAATCTGCTGGCCGACGGGTTGCGAGAGCAGAGTTTAAAAGACTAGATGGCGCGCACCCGAACGGTCGAAGAGCTCACGGGCCTGACTGATACCGTGGACTTGCAGGAGCCTGTTGTAGACGCGACAGTGGCCGCGTCTTTGCTGATCGGCTTGCTGCTCGCAGTGCTCGCGCGCTACGGGCGGCAGCTGTGGCTGCTGACATGGAGTATCGGGCTGATACTCTGCAGTGTGGCCTACGGTGTCTGGCGCTGGCTGTATTAGCGACGCATTTATTTGCGTGATGTGCGCTATTTGGAAGATATGTCGCAGTTAAGGGCGCGTTCGTCGCTGAGTGAACGCGCTCGTACGGCGTGGATCTATACTCTTTCGATTTCCAATCTATATCTGGTATCTAGGAGTTTTCATGTCGGTCAAAAGCGATATTGAGATAGCGCGCGCTGCAAGTATGCAACGCATCAGTAAGGTCGCTGATAAGCTCGGGATCGCCGAAGAGGCGATTCACCCCTATGGCCACTACAAGGCCAAGATCGATTTGGATTACATCTCAGGTCTGGAATCTAAAGCCGATGGCAAGCTCGTCTTGGTGACGGCAATTAGCCCCACGCCAGCGGGAGAAGGCAAGACCACGACCACAGTGGGCTTGGGTGATGCGCTGAATCGCATCGGTAAAAACGCTGTTATGTGTCTGCGCGAGCCGAGCCTTGGCCCCTGTTTTGGGGTG
The DNA here is from genome assembly GCA_937921805.1 of uncultured Granulosicoccaceae bacterium. Classification (GTDB taxonomy): domain Bacteria; phylum Pseudomonadota; class Gammaproteobacteria; order JABXHR01; family JABXHR01; genus CAKZUS01. Next base: position 5,955 of record CAKZUS010000074.1, on the reverse strand, counting down.
AAAGGCGGCGCAGCGGGCGGCGGCTATGCGCAAGTCGTCCCGATGGAAGACATTAATCTGCACTTCACTGGCGATTTCCACGCAATTGGCGCCGCGCACAATTTGCTCTCGGCGCTGATTGACAATCACATTCACTGGGGCAATAAGCTCAATATTGACAGCCGCCGCGTCTCCTGGCGCCGCGTGGTCGATATGAATGACCGCGCGCTGCGCAGCATTACGGCGGGCATTGGCGGTCCAGGCAATGGTTATGCGCGCGAAGATGGCTTTGATATCACGGTCGCCTCTGAGGTGATGGCGATTTTCTGCTTAGCGACCTCAATTAGCGATTTGCAGCAGCGTTTGGGCAATATCATTGTGGCCGAAACTGTTGATCGTCAACCAGTGCGTGCGCGTGAGCTTTGTGCCGATGGAGCGATGACGACGTTACTCAAAGACGCGCTGATGCCCAATCTCGTGCAGACGCTAGAGAATAACCCGGCCTTTATTCACGGCGGTCCTTTTGCGAATATCGCGCACGGCTGCAACTCCGTGATTGCTACAAAAACAGCGCTGAAGCTTGCCGATTATGTCGTGACCGAAGCGGGCTTTGGCGCGGATTTGGGAGCGGAGAAATTCTTTGACATTAAGTGCCGCAAAGCGGGCTTAACCCCCAACGCCGCCGTGATTGTCGCGACAGTGCGCGCCTTGAAAATGCACGGTGGGGTCGACAAGGCCGAACTCGGCAACGAGAACGCCGACGCGGTGCGCAAAGGCTGCGCGAACCTGGTGCGCCATATTCGTAACGTCAAGTCTTTTGGCGTGCCAGTAGTCGTGGCTATAAATCAGTTTATCTCCGATACCGACGCTGAAATGGAAGTAGTGCGTGAAGTGGCCGCCGAACAGGGGGTGCAAGCCATTATCGCGAGTCATTGGGCCAATGGTTCTGCCGGCACAGAAGCACTCGCCCAAGCGATGGTGGAGTTGGTCGAAGGCGGCACAGCTCAGTTCTCGCCTATCTATGAAGACGAGTTGGCGTTGTGGGACAAGATTAAGACCATTGCGACCAAGCTCTATGGCGCTGACGATATTGTCGGGGATAAAGCCGTACGCACCAAACTGCAGCGCTTTGCTGAGCTAGGCTTTGGGCATTTGCCCGTGTGCATGGCGAAGACGCAATATTCGTTCTCGACCGATCCGGGTCTGCGCGGCGCCCCCAGCGGGCATGTTGTGCCTGTGCGGGATGTGCGTTTGTCGGCGGGAGCGGAGTTTGTGGTGGTGGTGACCGGCGATATTATGACCATGCCTGGTCTGCCACGAGTGCCAGCGGCAAATCACATCGGCTTAGATGATGAAGGCCATGTTGTAGGGCTGTTCTAAGGCCAATCTTTAATGCCGCTGCTGTGATTGTGCTCAGAATCGCAAAGCCATGTTGAGAGGATAAAAATCTGTATTCTCTCGACGCTAGTCTCACTGAGGGATGAAACTCTAACGGCCCTTGATGGGGAGGGGACAATGGCAATTCGAATGATGGGGGTGGGCGCGCTGGTGGCAACACTAGCGATGGCGTCGGTCGTCGGACAACTGAGCATACAACAACTTCAATTGGCAGCAGTAAGCGAAGCCATAGAGCATGGTCGCTAGGGATCGCAACTCCTAGAATCTGTGCATTGAGTGGGGGCCATAGTTGCCCCCTTTTTTTCTTGCTACTGAAAACCCTATTAGGCAAAAAACCGCTGTAGTGCTCGCTGCACCCGGTCAAACATTTCGTCTAGTTCTGTGCTGGTGATAATCATTGGAGGGCAGAAGCCGATGCTATCTCCAGGGGTTGGACGCACGATAACGCCTTCTTCCATCATTGCTGCGGCCAGTCTTGGCGCGGTTTTTTGCGCTGGATCAAAAGCGGTTTTACTGGACTTGTCTGCGACCAGCTCAATCGCTCCCAGCAGACCTACCGCGCGTGCATGGCCTACATGCTGGTGCGTCCCGAGCGCTTCAATGCGAGCGCGAAACTGCGCCTCTAGGCTCTGTACATGCGCGACGATGCCGTCTTGCTCGTAGATGCGCAGCGTCTCCAGAGCCACTGCTGCTGCTACGGGATGGGCGCCATAGGTATTGCCGGTACCGAATACGCCGAGTTTGGCGGACTGTTCACGCAAAGTCTCGTAGAGCGCGCCGCTGAGCAGTACGGCCCCGATGGGTAAATACGCCGCCGAGAGTTGTTTGGCGCAGGTGACCAGGTCGGGCGTGATATCAAAGCGCTGGCTGCCCCACATTTTGCCCGTGCGGGCAAAGCCGCAAATGACTTCGTCTGCGATAAACAAAATATCGTGCTGACGTAAGAGCGCTTGGACCTTGGGAAAGTAGCCGACAGGGGGCAGCAATACGCCCCCGGCTCCCATGACGGGTTCGGCGACAAAAGCCCCGATATTGTCAGCGCCTTCAGTCTCAATGAGCTGGGCGATTTCGGCCACGAGACGGTCAGTAAACTGCTCTTCGCTTTCTCCCGCTTGCGCGTAGCCATAATAGTGCGGCGTTCCAACATGGACAACGTGGTCGTGCGGCAGATTAAACCCGTCTTTGGCGTAGGGCAGGCCGGTGAGAGCAGCACCGGCTACGGTGACGCCATGATAAGCGCGCTGGCGGGCGATGAACTTGCGCTTCTTGGGTTGCTTGCGCGCGTTGTGGTAGTACCAGACAAACTTGATGGCCGCATCAATGGCCTCGGAGCCAGAGTTGACGAAGAACGCTCGTGCGTCCGGCATCGGTGCGATGCGGGTGAGTGCCTGCGCTAGCTCTGCGGCGGGGCCATGCGAGCGATGGCTAAACACATGGCTATAGGGTAGGGTCGCGAACTGAGCCGCCGCCGCTGCGCCTAGACGCGCTTCGGAGAAGCCCAGACCGGCGCACCACAGGCCTGCTACGCCTTCGATGTACCAGCGTCCCTGCTCATCGCGCACGTGGATCCCGCGTCCCTCGGTGATCATGATAGGTCCCTGAGATTCGTGGGCCTCTAGATTGGTAAAGTGGTGCAAATGATGGCCAACATCGGCCTGAGAGAGTGGGGACAGGCTCATTGAGTCACTCCGATTTTAGGGGTCAGTGCCGTCAGCTCGGCGGCAGAATTAATATTGCTAAAGCAATCAATGTGGTCGATGTGCACCACGGTGTGAGGGTGGCGTGCAAACCACCGGTCAATCTTGCGTTCCCCTGCACTGAGTTGGGCGCTGAGATCGTCGATCAAGTCGCGGTGCAGGCAGCAAAACACAGGTTGCCAGCGCTGGGCGTCGCTGGCGACCACAATGGGGGTATCAGGAGCCAGCAACTGGCGCGGTAGATCAGGGTGCACGAGTGGGGCATCGCAAGGAAGCACTAGCAGCCGTTCGCTGTGGCAGGCCTTCAGTCCCTGCAGCATGCCGGCGAGGGGACCAATAAATGCATCGCTGCTGTCTGTCAGTACGCTGCCATAGCGCGCATAGGCGTCGAGATTGCGGTTGGCGCTAATCCACACCTGAGAACTCAGCCCCGGCGCGCCGCTGACGCGCTCAAGCACATGCTCAATCATGGCCCGTCCCGCTAGTGGCACCAGTCCCTTATCTTTCCCTCCCATGCGTCTGGCTTGTCCGCCAGCAAGGATGAGGAGATCGGTGTTTCTAATTTGTAACACAATGTGCTGCTCGGTAGTGATTTATAGCTTCTCGCCCCCTTAGGTCGCAATTCAATGTGTTCCGAAGCAGTCGCGTCGGTAGAATGGGGAGAAGTTTTGTCAAGTTATGGCGTCCACGACTCCGTAAGAACTCGCCACGCTATTGTGCCGCGCGATTCTACGTGGCGCCAGTAACGGCATGCGGATCATGTAGAAAAGGAAGAATTTATGCAGCGTTCCCTCAGAGCCGCGCGTGGTGCGGTGAACATCTCGGCGATTTTAATCGTTTTACTACTTATCGGCATTGTGGCGCTTTTAAGCTATTGCAATGCCAACACTGGTCGAATTCAGGGCGAAGCAGAGCGCCTACGGGGTGAACTAGAGTCAACTCAAACCCAATTCGCACAGATCAGCCAAGAGCGTGATGGCCTCAATGCCACGATCGAATCTCTGACCACGCGCAGCGAGTCGGCGGCTGAAACCCTTGAGCAACTGCAACAACAAGTCAGCACGCTGTCAGCAGAAAAGGCGGCCGTAGCGGAGCAACTACAGGCCGCAGAGCAAGCGCAAGCAGCGCAGCGCAGCGAGCACGCCGCGTCGTTGCAAGAGCTGGCTGATAGCAATGTGGCCGTCGCCGCGCAGCGCGACGCCCTCGAGGCACAGCTCAGCGTATTTGAAGAAGTCAAAACCCAAGCCAGCACACTGGAGCAACAGCTCGGTGATGTGGCCGCGCAGCGCGATGCCCTGCAAGCACAGCTGAGTGCCTTCGATGAGGTGAAAGCCCAAGCCAGCACACTGGAGCAACAACTCGGTGATGTAGCGACGCAGCGCGATGCCTTGCAAGCGCAGCTCGGGGTGTTGGAGCAAGTGCAGGCTAATGCCAGCGAGCTAGCGCAGCAAGTGAGCGATGTGGCGGCGCAACGCGATGCCTTGCAAGTGCAACTAGGCGTACTAGACGAAGTGAAAGCCAATGCTGGCGCGCTAGAGCAGCGCGTTACTGAGTTGGGCGCGGAGCTGGCTCAGCGCGAGCAGCGTGTAGAGGATCTGCAGCAAAGCTTGACGCAAACCGAGCAGGCTTTGGCTACAGCGCAAGCGCAGGCGAGCGAACTCAATATTGCCTTGGTGCAAAGTCAAAGCGAAGTCGAAGCCTCACAAGGCGCTCTACTGGCTTTGCGCAGTACGGCAGAGGCCAATGATGCGCGCATTCTCGCGCTGAGTGCCGAGGCCTCGGAGGCGAAGCTGACGCGCGATACCACTGTGAAAGAACTCGATGTCGCCCATGCTGAGTTGGCTAGCTCACGGGCATCGCTCAGCGACGCCCGCTCTGCACTCAGTGATCGCGAAGCGCGACTTGGAGAGCTGCAGCAGCGCCTGAGCGAAACAACGGCAGAGTTTGACGCCCTGCGCGTGCGCCTGAACGCGCGGGTGGCTGAGCTGGAAGCGGAAGTAGTGACATTGCGAGACCAGCTTCAAACCCTGCGCACAGAGCGCGAGCAACAGAGCGATCAAGCAGAGTTAGACCTCGACGCTTTGGCGCAAGCCCAAGCGGCTCTGGTGGATCGCGAAGCCCGCCTAGCCGAATTACAGCAACAGCTGAGCGAGTCCGCTCAGCGCTATGCTGACGGACAGGCAATGCTGCAGCAGCGAGAGTCGAGTCTCGTGGGCGAAATCGCGGGTTTGAACTCAGATCTCGAAACGCTACAAAGTGCGCTGCAAGAACGCGAAGCGCAGGTGCAGTCTCTGCAGGTGCAGCTAAACGCCGCCGCAGCGGAGAGCCTCAGCTTAAACGAACAGTTGGCGAGTTTTGATGAGCAGCGCAACACCTTGAACCAACAAATGAGCACCTTGGTTGCGCAGGCCGGCGATTCAGACTCTCTGCGCGAACGCCTTGCCCAAGCGCAGCGTGAAGTCGAGGTCTTGCAGGCGGAGCGACAGGGCTTGTTACAGGATCTAGACACGACGCGTGCCGAGCTGGCCAGCGTGCGCGAGAACGAAAGTGGGACCCAGCGTGATTTGCGCGAGCAGCTTCAAAAGGCCCTAGACACTGCAGAGCAAGTGCGCAGAGACAGAGATGGATTGAGTGATCAGCTCGCTGGTTTGCAATCGGCGGTGATTGATACGGATGTCTCGCAGCAGCAGCTCGACGCCTTGCAGCAGCAAGTTGAGACGCTGAGCCAGACAGAATCACAGTTGCGCGAGACGGTGGCACAGAGAGAGCAAGAGTTGGCCGCAGGGGGAACGGCTCTGGCCCAAGCGCGCGAGCAGCTGAACGCCCTCGACGCCCAGCTTACCCAGCAGCAAGCGCTATCGAGTCGCTTGCAGTCTGATCG
>CAKZUS010000073.1 GCA_937921805.1 uncultured Granulosicoccaceae bacterium | reverse complement strand
GGTTTTTTTACTTTCACTCCGCCCTGCTGGCGCGTTTCGCCACAGGCAGTACTGTATTCGTCTTTGGCGAGGTGCGCAAAGGGCCGCGCGGCACCGCAATGTTTCACCCCGAAGTGCTCGACGAGGCCCCCAGCCAGCGCGAGGGAGCATCTCAATACACGCCGACTTATCCCAGCAGCGAGGGCCTCACGCAGCTCCAGTTACGCAAAGTTATTAGCCAATGCCTGGAGCGGCTCGCCGCGCCTGGCGCACGCCACTCCAGGGCGCTAACAGAATGGATTCCCGCGTCTTTGCTCCCCGAGCCTGTGCGTGAGTGGTCTCTGATTGACGCCTTGCAGCGCCTGCATCATCCGCCGCTAGACGTCCCGCTCCAGTCCTTGCTAGAGGGGCGCGACCCAGCGACGCAGCGCCTGGCTTTTGAAGAGCTACTCGCGCATCGACTCGGAATCCGTGCTTCGCGCGCTGAATCAGTACAACAAGCCGCCCCTGCGATGCGGCGCAGCGCCCTCAGTGAGCAGCTTTTAGCGCAGTTAGGCTTCACTCTCACTGGCGCGCAGGCACGCGTGCTCACTGAGCTAGAGACCGATTTGGCCCAAGAGCTGCCGATGTATCGTTTGTTACAAGGCGATGTCGGCAGCGGCAAGACCGCCGTGGCGGCGCTGTGCGCTGCTGTCGCGGTTGCAGCGGGCTGGCAAGTGGCCGTAATGGCACCCACGGAACTCCTCGCCGAACAGCATTACGCCAACTTCCAACGCTGGTTTGCACCCTTAGACATTGAAGTCGGCTGGCTCGGTGGCAAAGCCAGCGCTAAAGAGCGGCGCCTTCGCTATGCGCACATTGGCGCCGGGGCTTATGCCATTGTTTGCGGTACGCATGCCCTCTTTCAGAGCGATGTGCGCTTCCACAAGCTGGGACTTTGCATCATTGACGAGCAGCACCGCTTTGGCGTTGCGCAGCGCATGGCACTGTTAGAAAAAGCCCCCGAAGGCCTGCATCCACACCAGCTCACGATGACCGCCACCCCCATCCCACGCACGCTCGCTATGACCGCTTATGCGGACTTAGATCTCTCGGTCATCGACGAGCTGCCCCCTGGCCGCACCCCCGTCGAGACAGTCGTACTAGCGGAAAGCAAGCGCGACGATCTTATCGCGCGCATCGCCGGAGTGCTCGACTCGGGGCAGCAATGCTACTGGGTGTGCACACTCATCACCGAGTCCGAAACACTGCAGGCCAGCACCGCCGAGGACACCTACGCTTCGCTCTGCGCCGCGTTGCCGCAGCACAACGTGGGTCTGGTGCACGGCAAGCTCTCTGCCCTAGAGAAAGCCCAAGCCATGAGTGGCTTCGCCGATGGAGATACCCAGCTGTTGGTCGCCACAACCGTGATCGAAGTCGGGGTTGATGTGCCCAACGCCTCGCTGATGGTGATCGAGAACGCAGAGCGCCTAGGGCTGTCGCAACTGCATCAGCTACGAGGCCGAGTCGGGCGCGGCGCGGCGCAAAGCCGCTGTGTCTTGCTGTATCAGCCGCCGCTGGGCAATACCTCGCGGGCAAGGCTCGATACCATTCGGCAAAACACTGATGGGTTTGTGATCGCCGAGCGCGACCTAGAGCTGCGAGGCCCTGGCGAACTACTGGGCACCCGCCAAACGGGGGACTTGCACTACCGCATCGCGGACCTGATACGCGACCGTGGCCTGCTCGATGCGGTGCAGGACGTCGCTGACCAGTGGCAAGACAAACCTGCTGAGGACGCACTTATACAACGCTGGCTCGGCGCGCGCAGTGCTGAATTTAGCCGGGTCTAGCCGGGTGTTTTATCGCCCGTAGCTGACGGACCCATAGCTGACGGGCCTGTAACAGACGGGCTAATCGCTGGCGAATAGGAGTGCGATCGTGGCCACCACATCAGCGCCGCGCCTGCCGCTCCTCCTGCAATGCCGCCATAAAAATGGGCATCGACAATCACATTACCACCCGCCACCGCTTCGGATCCTGGCAAGGGTCCAGCGAGCTGCTCCCAAGCGAGCTTGCCGCCCACAATACCGAGCAACACCAGCCCATATCCCCACTGGGTACGCAGCTCAGGCCAACACCCTGCCAGCAATAACCCATGCAATACCCCCGACAAGCCCACATACCAGCTCAGCTCGGGCATCCATTGATACAGGCCCGCCCCAACGCCCAAGCCCGATACCAGCCCAATCAGTAGCCACTGCCAAGCATTAAAGTGAAAGCCCACCAGGGTCGAAATAACCAGAAGACCGGCGATATTCATCGACCAGTGCGACCAGCCCAGGTGCACAGCATTGCCACTGAGCAGCAGCCACCAGGCTCCGCTTGTAATCTGCTCTCGCTGGAAACTGAGCCACTGATTCGCGCCGTACCACTGCAATACGCCACTACTCACCACGACTGTATACAACAGTAAAAGACGAGGACTCATCCAGCGGTGCCACATAGTATTAGAGTCGTTGTTCATAATTAGTGGGTTTCAACCGCGTGCTAGACTTTGCGTCAACCATTGAGACTAATGAAGGGGATCGTACCAACATGATTGCGTTTCGTGCACAACGACACACTGGCTTCACGCTATTGGAGCTAATGATTGTAATCGCGATCCTCGCAGTGCTGGGGTCTTTAGTGGTCGTGAACGTGCTGCCCAACAAAGACAAAGCCGATATACAGAAAGCCCAGACCGATATTGCCACCATCAGCGCGGCGCTCAATATGTACCGATTGGACAATAACGACTACCCCGACAGCAATACCGGCCTGATTGCACTGACGCAAGCCAGCGAGGGCGCCAGCAACTTCCAGCCCGGCGGCTATATCCAAAAGCTCAGCAAAGACCCCTGGGGCAATGACTACCAATACCTCTACCCTGGCGAGAACGCAGAATTCGACGTCTATACGCTAGGGCGTGATGGCGCGCCCGGCGGCGAGGGCATCGATGCGGATATTGGCAACTGGTCACCCGCTACCGAGCAATAGTCCCATGGCCGTTCCGGCCCGGCACAGCGGCTTCACCATTATTGAAATCATTCTGGTTACCGCCCTCGTGGCCATCGCCAGTGCCGCCGTTGTGCTCAGTCTCCCGCCACGCGACGCAGCAAATCAAGATTTGCTAGAGACGCTGCGTGTGCGCCTGACTAATGCCCAGGCCTTGAGCCTGCGCCGTGCAGAGACGATTGGGTTTCAGATCAGCGACCTGGGGGGGCGTTTTGTGCGCCTCGATGAGAGCTACCAGTGGGCCGTGCTGGTGCACCCACTACTCACGGAGCTCGAGTGGCCCGAAGGGGTCAGCGTCGCCTTGCAAAGCCCAGAGCAGTTTGCGCTGATTGCGCCAGACTATCCCGACCCGGACACCGACCCCGCGCCGTATACGCCGCACTTCTACACCCAGCCAGGGGGCGTCTGGTCGTCGCGGTTTGCTCTTGGCTTGCACACCGACACGGGGAGCCACTGGCTGCGCCTAGACGACGCGGCAGAGCTGGTGCTAGATCGCGATGGCTAAACGCCAAGGTCACACAGAGGCACACTCCAAGGGCTTTACCTTGATTGAAGTCATCGTCGCGATGGCCGTAGTCAGCATTGCCTTGGCGGCGCTAGTGTCCAGCGCGGGACACTCCGCACGCCAAGCGCGCTTGTTGATAGACCGCATGCAGGCGCGCTGGGTGGCAGACAATGTCCTGACGCAATTGCAGCTAGAGCGCTACTGGGATGCCGTTGGCGCACAGCGCAATGGCGACATGGAGATGGGAGGAAGAACCTGGTATTGGCGCAGCGAACTATTAGAGCTGCAAGACGAGCGCCTGCGCCGCGTGGATGCCCAAGTGCGCTATCAAAGTAGCGACCCACTACCGATCTATACCGTCAGCGGCTTTCTCCTGCAGGGGGACTCGTGAGCCGCACTGCCCACCAAGGCTTTACCCTCGTCGAGGTTCTGCTCGCGATGGTGATCATGGCGACGATGAGCGCCTTGACCTATCAGGGCATTGATCAATTACAGCGCCAAGGCCTGCGCCAGCAAAGCATCGCCGATCGCTATGCGCAGCTAGAGACCGCGTGGCTGCTTATCGAAGACGATCTGCTGCACTGGCGCAATCGCAGCGCGCGCAACGACTACGGCGCCGAAGAACCGGCCCTGCTGTGCGACCCCGTGGGCGCCGAGGCGCTGGCGCTCACGCGCGGCGGGCGTTTTGTCCTGCCGCACCAAGAGGCCCAATACGGCGACACGTTCTATACGCGCTCTAGCCTGGAGCGCGCGGTCTACCGCCTCGAAGAAGGTGACTTGTGGCGCTGGCACTGGAACACTCCCGATCGCGCGGATGCCCCGCCGTATCAGCGCCGCATACTGCCAGAGGTCGAGGCACTAAGCTGCCGCTTTGCGCTAGAGGACGGCTGGCAGGCACAGTGGCCTCCCACCAGTGTCGGAATCGGCGACACCCCGCCCCCTCCTCTTGCCATTGAAATCACGCTAGAGCTACGTGATCAGGGCAGCTTTACTCGCCAGTTTCTATTGGCAGCGGGCCGATGAGCACTCAACGCGGCGCGGCGCTCCTGATGGCGCTGTTAATCATGGCTATAGCAGCGACTATTGCCTCAGCCCTTATTGGTCGCCAGCAACAAGCGATCCAGCGCATTCAAGACCTGCAACAGCTCGCCCAATTGCGCCATGCCCAAATTGCGGGGCAGCGTTTCGCGCAAGCCGTACTGCTCGAAGAGCTGAGCACGGACCCCTTTATCGACGAAGTCAGCGACTTTTGGCGCACTCCCATTCCCCCGTTACCCGTGCTCGACAACGTCATACTCAGCGGCTGCCTGCACGACCTCAGTGGCCGGCTCAACATCAACGACCTCCTCGACGCTGAGGGCGAGGTCAATGCGGTGCACAAAACGCGCTTCGCCAATCTGCTCGAATCTCTGGACTTCGATCCCCAGTTGGTTGATGCGCTGATTGATTGGATCGACGAAGACGCCAACCCTCTGGGTAGTGCCGGAGCCGAAGACGATATCTATCTCCTGCGCAACCCTCCCCTGCGCACGCCCAATATTCCCATGCAAAGCCTCAGCGAGCTGCGCTTGATTGAGGGCTTTCACGACCAAGACAACGCGCGCCTGGAAGCCTTATGGCCGCACATCGCGGCAGTGCCCCAAGGTGCGCGCCTGAACGTCAACCTCGCCTCTCACGAGGTGCTGTTGAGCCTAGCTCCGCATATGGATCAGGTAATGGATGACATCAATCCCTGGGGTAATACATCGAGTAGTGCGCCGGGCAGCGCATCGAGCAGCGCGGCACCCAATCCCACAGCCGCCCCCGACACGCCCCCGCCTCCTAGCGATCCGTTCGTCTGCCAGCTTGATGCGCAGCCGGGAGCCTATGAATACCCCCAGGACTACGTCGGTCCTTTTCAGTCTGTGGGCGATTTTATTGGAGCCACAACGATCCTATCTCAGGACGAAGAGGAGCCTGACTTAGTCATTGACGAAGACGCGCGAGAAGATTTGGCGATGGTGAGTGATTATTTTTTACTCACTCTTGACATCAGCGTGGGCGACCAAATACGCCGCCAATACAGTGTTTTGCAACGCCAAAGCGACGAGGTCCGTATACTTTGGCAAGCCGACTTAGCGTGGTAATGACCCCATGAAGATACGATTCCGTTTCAGAACCGCGAACGCCAAACGATCACTCTAATATGAGCGAACTTTTTCTTTATCTCTCCCAAGAGAACCTCGACGCCCCTATCGAGTGGCAGGTGCGCGACCGGCGCGGCACAGCGCAGGTCGAATCGGGCTATCTCGACACCGCCGCGAGTTTCGCCAAAGGGCGTCGCTGTGTGCTGATCATCAGCGCTCAACACGCACATATCACCCAGCTTGAGCTACCCACGCAGCAGTTGGCCAAAGCCCGCCAAGTCGCCCCTTTTGCCCTCGAAGAGCAGCTCGCCGACGAGGTCGAAGATCTCATCATCGAGCTTGGCCCGGCACAAGAACAAGGCTTTCCTGTCGCAGCGGTCCGTCGCCAGTGGCTAGAGCCGCGCCTGGCGCAACTGCGCGCTGCGGGCATTCCTATTGCGGCGGTCCATATCGACGCCATGTGCCTGCCTCGCGAGCCGCTCCCTGGTCATGCCAGCCTTGTCGAGTGCGAGCAGCACTGGCTGCTCAGATGGGGCGAGTTCCAAGCCCGCGCCGTGCCCAAGGCCCTCGGCAGCGCCTTGTTGCTACGCGATCTTGAAGGCCCCATACAAGCCTGGGGACAAACTCCCATTGCTTTGCCCGATGGCACCTTGTTACGCCCACAGCCCCTGCCGGAGCCTTTGCTCGCTCAGCTTGTTCCAGGCAAGTCTGCACTCAATCTCCTGCCTCGCGAGACCCAGGCGCCGCTGCTGGGCAGCATGTGGAAGCCCTGGCGCAGCGCCGCTGTGTTGGCCTGTTGCGCAGGCGTGCTGTGGGGGGCGGAACGCGGCCTGCACTGGTATCAGCTCAGTAGCGAGGTGGACGCCGTGCTCGCACAGCAACGCCAGCTCTACCTCAGCGCCTACCCTCAAGCTCGTGTCGGCGCCGACCCCGCCCGCCAGCTCCGCGCTCAGCTGCGCCGACTGGAGCGCGGTGATGACAATACGGGGGCGTTTCTGCCGGCCCTCAGTGCCGCCGCCGATGCACTAGACCAACAGCTCCAGGAGGTCTATTTTCGCAATGGTCGCGCCGAGATTGTGGTGCACGCCCCCAATTATGAAGCCCTAGAAGGTATCAAACAGCACATTGATGACAGCGGCGTTGTCTCTGCCACCTTGCAATCGGCGACGCAGAAAGACAATATCGTGGTCGGCAAGCTGCGTCTCGCTACTTTGTAATATCTGTAATGCCCTCTGTGAGTGACCCCCTTATTAATACTCTTCCTCCTCTCGCCAACGCAGCACTGAGTACGACACGGTGAATCCTTTCGCTCTCCTTGCACAGCGTAGCCGCCGCGAGCGGCTTCTAGCGCTGCTTCTAAGCGTGAGCCTGGGCCTGGGCGCCGTGTGGATGGGGGTTATTCAGCCCCTGCGCCAAGGCATTAGTCGCAGCGAAGCGCGCATTGAGCAGGCACACAAAGACCTGCTCGATATGCGCGCGACCTTAGCGCGCCTACAAGCTCTCGAAGGGCGCGGCGTCAGCGGGAACCTCGACACCAAAACCGAGTCTTTCTTTGCCATAGACCGCGAAGCCAAACGCCTGAACCTCAAGCTGGAACGAATAGAACCGGCTGGAGAGGGCGCGCGAACACAATTCTCTGCCGCCCCGTTCAACGAGGTCGTCAAGCTTCTTGATGTGCTCTCACGCCAGTACGGCCTCAACGTCACCAACGTCGTGCTCACCCGCAGTGAGGCGGGGCGCGTAGACGGACGTATTACTTGGCAGCGCGGGAGAAAATAATGAAAAAACGCTGGCTTATCCTCCTCGCCGTATTGGCTCTAGTTGTCACCCTATTCTGGCGCGCGCCCGTAGAGAAAGTGTCTGAACTGGCTGGCATCCCTCTTCCTGCTGGTCAATGGGGCGGCACCCTGGGCCAAGGCTGGGCGCAGTCGCTAACCGTAGCAGGTCACCGCGTAGAGCAGCTCACTTGGCGGCTCGCACCTCGCGCACTGCTACGCGGCGCTGTGGCGAGCGAAGTCGATCTGCGTGCCTACGCGCAGCAGCTCCAGGGCGAAGTCGGGATAAACTGGCAGCGCCGTGTCCAAGCGCGCGACGCTCGCCTACTCGGCCCCATTGACGCCCTGCCCCTGAACCTCCCCATCGTGCGGCTCAAAGGAAACCTCGACGCAGGCATCGACGCCTTGGATCTCGACCGGCAAGGCCCGATCTCTGTCGCAGGCACGCTGCGCTGGCTCGATGCCCAATTAGTCGGCACGGTTCCCGTCGAACTGGGCGAGGTGCGCATCGAACTCAGCGGCGCAGACCGAGAGCTGAGCGCGACCTTGAGCAACCAAGGCGGCGTCCTCGAACTCGGTGGAGACGCCACACTAAAAGACCAACAGTATCGCGTCGCAATGCGCATTACTCCACGCGGAGAGATTCACCCCGATATTCGCCAAGCATTGGACTTTATCGCCAACGTACAAGGCAACGGGACCTACACACTGACTTATTCCGGGACTCTGCCCAGTGGCTTGTTCAACGCCTTACCCTGAACCGCAACCGACTAAGCCATGGCAGTTGTGACGCAGCCCTCCAAAATGAAAACATTTGTGGCGTGGTCGTCAATCTTTCCCCCTCTGGCTCCGATACTATTCACAAGGGATTTCTTTAGGCTTCGTCCATGACACTTGATGACGACACCCTAGACGAGTTGACCGCTGAAGCAATTAACATTGCGCGCTCGGCAGGGCAACGTATACTCGAAATCTACGATACCGCCTTCGAAGTCACCGAAAAAGCGGACGAGACGCCACTGACCAATGCGGACTTGGCAGCGAACCAGCTCATCATCGACGCCCTCTCAGCCCTGACTCCGGACATCCCTATTCTCACTGAAGAGTCTGCTGACATCCCCTTCAGTGAGCGGCATCGGTGGCGCTTGTACTGGCTGGTTGACCCGCTCGACGGTACGCGTGAGTTCATCAAACGCAATGGCGAGTTCTCGGTCAATATTGCCCTCATTCGCTACCGCTCCCCCATCATCGGCGTGGTCTACGCTCCCGTGATGGACCTGATGTACTACGCCCGCCACCACGCTGGCGCCTGGAAGCAACGGGGCACGGAACCGCCAGTGCAGATACGCGTGCGCAGCGCCCCCGATGACGACCACATCACCGTCGCTCGCAGCCGCGCGCCCAAGACCGGTCCTAAGCTCGAAAGCTTTCTGCGCAAACTCGGTGTCCACAGAGAAGTCTCCATGGGCAGCGCCCTCAAGTCTTGCTTGGTGGCCGAAGGTCTCGCCGACGTCTACGCCCGCCTTGGCCCCACCTCAGAATGGGACACCGGCGCCGCACAGTGCATCGTTGAAGAAGCAGGGGGCCGCATCGTCGATACCCGCCGTAGAAACCTGCGCTACAACACCAAAGACTCGCTACTGAACCCCCATTTCTTGGTGTTCGGTGACAACGACCGCGATTGGGTCAAATACCTTGAGGCCGACAGTGTCGAGGACTCCACTGTGGTGATACCGGCGTCTCAACTCGCGAACGGTGATCCGTCGCTCAGTCAGTAAACAGGTGCCGATGGCCCTAGAGTAGTAATGCAGCAATGCGCC
>CAKZUS010000072.1 GCA_937921805.1 uncultured Granulosicoccaceae bacterium | reverse complement strand
ATCTCGCCGACCATGATGATGTCGGGATCTTGCCGCAAGACGTGCTTGAGCATTTTGGCGAAGCTTAAGTCGATCAGTGGCCGCACTTGGTTTTGGTTGATCGAGCCAAGGCGATACTCAACAGGGTCTTCGATGGTGACGATGCTGCGATCGACGGTATTGAGCGCATTCAGTGATGCGTAGAGCGTCGAGGTCTTGCCGCTGCCAGTGGGGCCAGTGACCAGCAGCAGGCCGTGGCTTCGTTGCAGTAAGGCCTGATAGCGCTGCAGAATGCTTTGTCCCATGCCCAGTTGGTTGATATCCATGACCGCTTGGCGCTGATCAAGCAGGCGCAGTACGATTTTTTCTCCATAGATACCGGGTAGTGAGCTAAAGCGCAGATCCACGCTGTGGCCTTGGGTGGCGATCTGAATGCGCCCATCCTGGGGCAAGCGACGCTCGGCAATATCGAGATTGGCCATGACTTTGAGGCGCGAGACCAGAGCGGGGAAAATCTCTGCGGGGGGAGTCATGACCGCATGCAGTGTGCCATCGACCCGGAATCGAATACGAAAGTTATTGCGCTCTGGCTCGATGTGGATATCGCTTACCCGGTCCTTGACCGCGCGCTGCAGCAGGCTGTTGGTAAGATTGATGACCGGCGAGCTGTCGCTGAGAAAGTCAATATCGGCCGTTTCAGCCTGCCAGTCTTCATCAACGATGTCGATGTCGCTATCTTGCTCTAGGCTGGAGATCAGCTCAGCAATGCGGTTGTCTTCGCCAAAAGCATCATTGATCGCCAGCTCTATGTCTTCTGCCGTGGCCAGCACGGGGTCCACCCGGCGTTGCACTCTGGCTGCGATATGATCAAGCGGGGCCATATTGTGCGGATCCGCTGTCGCGACAATCACCCGGTCTTCTAGCTCATAGAGTGGCAGGACGCGGTGCCGATGCGCGTTCTCAATGTCAGTCAGAGACTCGACTGTGGTGGGATCGTACATGCCAGGGCGTACCGACACGTAGGGAATACCCAACCTGAGGGACAAAAACCGCAGCACGTCGCGGGGTTGAATCAAGCCTTGGTGGCTGAGAATTTCCCCCAGTCGCTGGCCGCTGCGCCCCTGCTCCGCTACCGCGTGGAGTATCTGCTCTTCGCTGGCCCGTCCAGTACTGACGAGGTATTCGCCGATGCGCATAGTGGAGTGGCCACCCGTTCGCGATGGGTCTGCCATATCAAACAGATGATCCAGGCGCGCGACGTAGAAAACGTCTTTGAGCGTATGACTGATGGCGCTGATGCGCAGGGTGCCACCGGCATCAATCGTATCGTGTAGGAGCTGTACGAGCGTGCGCAAGCAATAGCTGTCTATCAGCGAGGTGCGACTGAGATCAAGCACCAGTTCAGGGTCGGGCTGAGCCAGATGCGCGTGGGCCTTGTGCATCAAGGCCTGGGCGCTGGCTTCGCTTTGCAGCGTGCCGTGCAGGCGCAGGTGTAGCGTAGAGCCGATACGGTGTTGGGTGATCTCCAGCATAGGAGGCGGTACTTAGCTAGCGCGAGACGAGGCCTGCTGTACCGTGAGCGACTGTATCAAGTCGTCCAGTGGTTCCGGCTTGCCAAGATGAAACCCTTGCCCATAATCGACACCAATATCCTCCAAAATGCGCATGACGTCTTCGTCGCAGACAAACTCCGCCACCGTAGGCAGCGACATCGCGTGGCCAATGTGATTGATACTCTCGACGAAGACTCTGCTGACGCGGTCTTCAGCAATACGCTTGACATAGGCTCCGTCCATTTTTAGATAGTCGACAGGGAGGTTCTGCAAGTAAGAAAACGAGCTGAGTCCTGAGCCAAAGTCATCCAGCAAAAATTTGTGCCCCAAATCGCGAAAGCCTTCGATAAAGGGAATGGCTGAATCGGGGTTAGAGATGGCGGTTGTTTCTGTGATTTCAAAAGCCAAGTACTGAGCAGGGAAACTGCTTCGTTGCAGTTGCTCTAGAAGCAACACCGAAAACTCAGGGTTAATCGACTGCCCCGAGAGGTTGACCGACAGCGTGATCATCTGCTGCGGATACGTTCTCCAGAGATTCTCCAGCACATCAATAGCGGTCGTGACGATATGCAAATCGATTTTGCTCATCAGCTCGAAGCGCTCCGCTGCAGGGAGAAACTGCTCGGGGAATACCAGTCGCCCATCCTCATCGATCAAGCGCACCAGCACCTCATAGTGATTCGGGGGACCGTCGCTGTGTAGCTTGCAGATTGGCTGCGCAAACAACACCAGGCGCTTTTCTTCCATCGCCGTGTGCAGGCGTGGTACCCAGCGTTGCTCTCCGCGTAGTGTGGCTAGCTCTTGATCTAGTTCATCGAAGTGGCTGGCCCGGTTCCGGCCCGTTTGTTTCGAGAGGCTGCAGGCGAATTCGACCTTGCCAATCGCCTCAGCGATATCGATGTGGCATCCAGGGAGTGACAGCACCCCAGCCGAAGCACTGAGTTCGTAGAAGTCTTTTCCGCAGAAAAAGCGGTGATGATAAATCGCGTCTAATATACGCTGCGCCAGCAAGCGTTCGCTGGAGGTCTCGTCAATTTGCGCGACCACCAGAAAGCGGTCTGCGTCGAGTCGCGCTAACAGATCCTCGTCGCGCAGCTCTGCGCGCAATAGTGCGGCGATTTCGCACAATAGTTGATCACCAGCACGGGTGCCAAGATTGTCATTGATGACCCGGAACAAGTCCAAATCGATCAGCATCACCGTGTGCAGGGCATCGCTGGTATGCGTTGCGCGGCTGAGCTTTTGGGTGAGGCCTTCCAGATTAAGCAAGCCCGTTACCTCATCGCGTTGGGCGTCTAGCTCATCGGCTACATGGGACATTAAGGCCAGTAATATCTGCTGATCGCTGCTGCTAAAGTCCGTCGCATCAGCGCGGCGACAGCAGCCCAAAGCCCCTAGCAATACCCCTTGTTGGTTGTGCACCGGAATCCACAAGGCCTTACAGGCCAGGTTGGATATGGTGTTATCGGCCCGAGGCTCGCGGGTGTCTAGAGCAGGCTGGCGCTGCCAGATGTCTTGCAACCACTGCTCTGCCTGTGCATCGACAAATCGGTGCTCGCTTTGCCCATCATTGAGCTGTAAGCTGGCCCCGCTGAGCGTCAGATGAGCACAGCAGCGCTGCAGCAGCTCTGCAAAATGGGTCATTTCTCCTTCTAAGACAGAGCGCTCATTTTGCTGCTCCAGCAGCAGATTAATCTGTTCGTAGCGCGAGGCTAAGTCATTAGACATGTCATCGATTTCACGAAAAGTATTAAATTCGTGCTCGATCAGTGGCCCGAAGCAGCCACTGAGCAGGTACTGACGTTCGGGAGTGAGCGCCTGCTCGCTAAGAAGATAGAGGTGAACAAAAGGCTCTTTATGGACGGTAAAGAGCTCCTCAATCAGTATCTCCGTACCCACTTTCCCGGCGCTATACCAGCGTTGCTCGCTCATAGGATCGACCAGTAGCAAGCCTTCATCGTCCCCAAGCAGGGCGCTGATCACGGGTTTGAGTACATTGAGTTGCTGTGGAGAGAGAACTTGAAAAATCATGGGGTTCCGGCGAACCTCTGTTGCACCAGCTCGGTTAAGCGGCTCAGACTGACGGGTTTCATATGGAACTCCACGCGCTCGACACTCTCCGCCCACTGGGTGAGTTGTGAGTCAATACGCCCAGAGATGAGCAGTACAAAAGGGGCCCAGCTTTGCTCGTGGATTTGCTCGACGAGCTGCCTGCCGTTGAGCAGCGGCATCTCCATGTCCGAGATCAACATGTCAAAGGGCTGCTCTGAGAAAAGCTCGAAAGCCTGCGCGCCATTACTGGCGCAGGTAACGTCATAGCCCGCGCGCTTCAAGGCATTGGCCATGACTCGCACGATATGCGCATGGTCGTCAACAATCAGTATTCGCTGCACTTACGCGGCCTCCTGCTGCAGTTCTGCGTTGCGGCTAAGCTCGATAGTGAACACGCTGCCCTGGCCCGGTGCGCTCTCCAGCAGGAGATTGCCGCCATGCAGGTGCACAATGTGTCGCGCCAGCGAGAGGCCCACTCCGTGGCCAGACTCATTGGACAGATCGGCATTACTGGCCCTAAAGAACTTGTCGAAAATACGCTCTTGCTCTTCCTTGGGGATCCCAATGCCTGTGTCGCGTACCCAGATCCGAATTGTTCCGCTGTCACTGTCCACCCCAAAATGAATGTTGCCTCCGGCATCGCTGTATTTGACGGCGTTAGAAAGCAAATTGTTAATCGCAACGGCGAACAGAGTCTTGTCAATGTGAACCGCTGCTAAATCAGGAGGAATCTCCAGTGCCATCGTTAAACCTTTGATGTCGGCCTTGCGCCTGGCCTCATGGAAGGCGTTTTCGAGCAATTCTTTGAGCAGTGTACGGCTGCGATGGAGCGTAATGCCGCCGCTTTCAAGGCGCGTGACATTCAGTAGGTTGTTCACCAGAATATCGATGCGCTCTGCTTCATCACGAATAATATTGGCGGAGTCAATGCGCGCCGCGCGATCATCGTCTTCGTCGTTTTGCAATGTTTCAGCGAACATGGAAATCACCTGGATAGGCGTTTTCAGCTCATGCGCCAAATGCCCGACAAATTCGTCGCGTACTTTGCGAGATTCGTGTAATGCGGTCGCATCTTGCAGCGAAAACAGCGTCGCCAGTAAATGCCCTTGCCCATCGTCTAGTTGCTGGGCATGAACGGTGTAGCGCCGGTCCGCATAGCGAGAGGGAGCGTAGAGCAAAGGCTTAGAAACCCGGCGTGGCGCCTGAGCGCCCGTGCAGCGCAGGACGTACTCTCGCAGCGCCTCATCGTCAATGGCGTCCTGGATATTGGCTTTAGCCTCAATGCCTTTTTCACTCAAAAGCACCGAGGCTTTTTGATTGAAAAAGATGATGCTGCGATCCACCCCCACAGCAAATACTCCCAGAGGCAGGGTGCGCAGCATAGCTTCAAAGCGCCGGTTTCCCTCGCCAGCCTGCTGCGCAATTGCCACCGCACGCAGGGCGCGACTGCGCAGCGTGCTGACGGCACTGAGCGTCGCCTGACGCACGTCGTGGCGCCGCAGTGAGTCATCAATTTCTGCCCCCAGTGCCCGCAGCGCTCGAAAAAAAGCGAAATCCTGGGCGCGCTGGTGCCTATTGCGATACCACTCCGCCCCGCCCTGAATCACAATGGCGCCACCGAGCGTAGTAGCAATCAGTAGCGCAGAGGGGGGGAGCAATGCACTGATCACCAGGCCCGCTCCGATAGACAAGGGAAGACAAAAAGCCCAAGGAGCCAGTGACGAAAAGAGATGGTGAAATGGCCGCATGGGCGATGCTCCGCAGAATCTAAGCCTCTAGAGGGCTACGCCTGGGCGCAGCCACGGGC
>CAKZUS010000071.1 GCA_937921805.1 uncultured Granulosicoccaceae bacterium | reverse complement strand
GGCGACTGATGGGCTGGATCCTTCGTTCCATCCTGCTCCAACCCAGTGCCTCAGCCCAGCACCCGTCCCCGCCTCAGCCGAGGTGCTTCTTGAAAAACGCGATGGTGCGTTCCCAGGCCAGGTCGGCTTGTGCTTTGTCGTAGCGGCCGGTGGAGTCGTTGTGGAAGCCGTGGTTCACACCAGGATATATGTACGCTTGGTAGTCTGCGCCGTTGGCCTTGAGCGCGGCTTCGTAGTCGGGCCAACTGGCGTTGACGCGCTTGTCGAGTTCGGCGAACTGGAGCATTAGCGGGCCGGAGACTTGGTTGACCAAGTCGCCTTGGGCGGGGGTGCCGTAGAAGGGCACAGCCGCGTCCACCATGCCCGCCTGCGCGGCGAGAAGGTTGCTGATATAGCCGCCGAAGCAAAAGCCGACGACGCCGACTTTGCCGCTGCTGCTGGCGTGGGTTCTGAGCAGGCGCGCGGCGGCCATAAAGTCGTGCTCGATTTTGCCGCGATCGAGCGACTTTTGCATGGCGCGGCCTTCGTCATCATTGCCCGGATAGCCGCCGAGGGTGTGCAGGGCGTCGGGGGCAAAGGCGAGGTAGCCTTGGTTGGCGAGTCGTCGCGCGACGTCTTTGATGTAGGGGTTGAGGCCTCGGTTCTCGTGCACGACGAGCACGGCAGGCACCGCGCCGGTAGCGCCGGTGGGCGCGACCAGATATCCGCGTCCGCTGCCGTAACCTTGGGGCGAGTCGAATTCGAGGTAGCTGGCGTTGATGGCAGCATCATTAAACGAGACTTGTTCGGCGAGGGCGTAGTTGGGTAGCAAGGCGCTGCTGACGCTGCCAATGGTCAGGCCGGCGACGGCGAGGGTGCTGAGGCGCGCCATAAAGGTGCGCCGGTCAATGCCGCCGTGCGCGTACTCGTCGTACCAGTCGAAGGCTTCTTGGGGGATGTGGAGTGGGGTGTCTTGTGGCTTCATGGTCATAGTCCCTGTCGTGAAAGTGCGCAGAACTCGCAGTGTACCCGCTCTAATGCCGGCACTACTTGCTGTTGTACTTCGTTTTACGTTGCTGTGAGATCATGACGCAAGGGAACTTTTTTGCGGGAATCCATCACGATGCACACCACCGCGCCCAAGGCGCTGATTGTCGGTGCCGGAATAGGCGGCCTGAGTACAGCGATTTGTCTAGCCCAATCGGGGTGGCGGGTGCAGGTGTGCGAGCGGGCGCAGGAGATTCGCGAGATTGGGGCAGGCGTGCAGCTCAGCCCCAATGGCATGCGCGTGTTGGCGCATATGGGGGTGGATCTCGCGGGGTGTGAGTATGCGCCGCAGGCGATAGATATTCACTATGGCACGCGCTGGCTGTCGTCGATGCCGCTGGGTGCGCAGGCACGCCGTCGCTGGGGCGCGCCGTATGTGCAGGTGTATCGGCCCGATGTGATTCGGGCCTTGCGCGAGCGCTTGCAGGCCTTGTCGCCCGAGGCGCTGCAGTTGGGCTGCGAGGTGGTGGGCTATGCGCAAGACGCGGACGCGGCGTATGCGATAGACGCCGAGGGCCAGCGACATCGGGGCGAGGTGCTGGTCGCGGCCGACGGGGTGCATTCACCCTTGCGCCAGCAGATGTTGGGCGATGCGGCGGCGGTGTATAGCGGCAATGTGGCCTGGCGTAGCGTGGTCGAGCGCGCCGCCTTGCAAGGAGAGGTGAAAGCAGGCGTGTGGGTCGGGGCGGGGCAGCACGTGGTGGTGACTTTGTTGCGCGGCGGGGCCTTGGTGAATTTTGTCGGCGTGGTCGAGCAGTCGCAGTGGCGAGAAGAGGGCTGGCAGCTTCGCGGCGAGCGCTCCGAGGCACTGGCGGCGTTTGGGCAGTGGCCGCTGGCGCGCGAGATTGTGCAGTGCAGCGATACGCTGTATTGCTGGGCCTTGTTGCATCGCGAACCGCTGCCGCGCTGGTCCGACGGACGGGTGGTGTTGCTGGGCGATGCGGCGCACCCGATGCTGCCGTCTCTGGCGCAAGGGGCGGTGCAGGCGATGGAAGACGCGCAGTCCCTGGCGCATCACCTGGCGCAACACCCGACGGGGGGAGCTGTGCACCAAGACGCTATTGCCCGCGCTTGCACGGCCTATTTTGCCGCCCGCCACGGGCGCACGGCCCGGGTGCAGAGAGAGTCGGCGGCGAATTTGTCTCGCTTTCATCGGCGGGGGTTGGCGGCGCTGGCGACTTGGGGGCCGCTGTGGGCGGCGCAGCGCGTCGCGCCGCTCTGGACGCAGCAACAGCTATTGCGCCGCAACGATTGGCTCTATAGCGCGTGACGGCGCTGGAGAGCTATCGCAGGCACGGGATGGCGGTGTTTCCGGTCGATCCCCACATGCGCGACTGGGCGCGGGCTTGTCAGGCGCCTGCACAGCGCTTATTGCAGGACCCGCAGCTGGCGCAGTGGTATCGCTGTCAGGGGACTTGGTTTGCGGGGGTCAATGCCCTGCCCAATGACGCCTCGGGGGCCATAGACGGCGTGTTGCCCGCGCTGGCGGGCGCGGCGATTGACTTTATTCAGCAGCAACTTGGGCACGTGGCAGTGCAGTGGGACCGGGCGCAAATCTCGGTGAATTTTCCAGGCTATCCCCGCCAGGGACCCGAAGACAGCGAGTCGTCTTTTCGGTTTCGCCGCGATCGTATGGCGGCGCATGTCGATGGTCTGGAGCGGGTGATGCCAGGGCGGCGGCGGCGCCTGAGCGAGACGCATAGCTTCTTACTGGGCATTCCTTTGGGGGACTACGCTGTTGATCAGGCGCCCTTGGTGTACTGGCGCGGTTCGCACGAGATTATCCGAGCGGCACTGCGCGAGGCCTTGGCGGGCATCGAGGCGGCGCAGTGGCGTGATGTGGATATTACGCAGGCGTATACGCAGGCTCGGCGCGCGTGTTTTGCGCAGTGTGACTGTCTGCCAGTGGTGGCGCCCTTGGGGTCTGCGAGCGTGATGCATCCGCTGACCTTGCATGGGGTGGCGCCGTGGCGACGCGAAGTGCCGCGTGCTCCGCTGCGTGCTGTGCCGCATGATGACTCCCCCGAGCATGCTCTGCACAGTGCGAGAGCGATTGCCTATTTTCGTCCCGATGCCTTTGGTGGTGATCCCAGGCGCTGGCTGGACTGCTAGGGGCTGATTACGGGGCCTATTGTAGGCTGACAGGAGGGAGCAATTGCAGTGCTTCTTCCCAGCCCTGCGAGAGATTGCTCGGAGTGATGGTCATGCTCGGCACCACTAAATACGGCGCTGTGGTAAGTCCCTGCACGCTTTGCACACCGGCATGGGCCATCGTTCTGCCGATTTCATAGGTGCGCTTGGCGATAGTCGCAACGATATTGCCCTGTTTGGCCATGTTGGTGGCGATGGTCTCGCTGAGACCGAGGGTGACGACTTTGGCGTCGCTCTGGCGCGCTTGCAATATCTCTAGCACGGTGCCTGCGTGCTCGGGTAAGGCGAGGTAGAGGCCGTCGATATCGGGATGCGTGTCGAGCAGGGTGTGGACGGCTTGGCGCACTTGTCGAGAGGTGCGAAAGCCCAGTTCTGCCGCGATACGGATCTCGGGATACTTGCTCAGCATGGTCGTTTTGAATGCTTGGTCGTGCTGATTGGCGGCATAGTTTTTGGTGTCATAGAACATCCAGGCGATATTGCCTTGTCGACCCAGCGCTGTGG
>CAKZUS010000070.1 GCA_937921805.1 uncultured Granulosicoccaceae bacterium | reverse complement strand
GGCTACGTGATTCACCAAATCTCCAGCTTTGAGCTGCGTGCTGAGGTCTTTGCTCACGCCGGCGATCAAGCGCACGCGCCCAGCCTCCACGCTGCCCAGCACCACCGCGCAAGTGCCCAGGCGCGACTTGGCACTGTCCACCAGCTCTCGCAAGCCTTTGCTCTCTAGCTCTCCCATATGCGCGCAAATCATGGCGATCTCGCCCGCTTGGGTGCTCAGGCGCTGCGGCGACGCGAGCGTGCTTTGGAACTGCGACAAGGCCAATTGCGATTGCAGCTGGTCGATCTGACGCTGTTGGGATTTGGTCTTATCTAGGGCAATTTGCAAGCGCGCTGGAGTATCTTCGGCGCTGGTGCGCAGCAGTTGGGCGACTTGCGCCAACTGCTGCGCCTGTTGGGCGCCATAGGCGTCTGCCGCTGCGCCAGTGAGCGCTTCGATGCGGCGTATACCCGAGGCAATACCTGCCTCACTGCGAATGCGAAACGCCCCAATCTCGCCACTGCGCGCCACGTGTACGCCTCCGCACAGCTCCAGCGAGTCTTCACCAATGCGTACTACGCGCACGGTATCGCCGTATTTCTCGCCAAACAAGGCCATCGCCCCAGCGGCTTTGGCCTCATCGAGGCTCATCTCGCGAATAATCGTCTCGTCATTGCGCCGCACCCAGGCGTTCACTTGCGCCTCGATGTCGACCAGTGCTTGCGCATCGATACCCGCATCATGCGAGAAGTCAAAGCGCAAATAGTCGGGATGCACCAAAGACCCTCGTTGCTGTACGTGCTCTCCGACGCTCTGACGCAGGGCGGCGTGCAACAAGTGCGTCGCCGAGTGATTGGCAACAATCTGTGCGCGCCGGGCGGTGTCAATGTTGGCCTGCACCGACTCTCCCCGTTGCAGTGTCCCGTGCACTTGGTGCACCCAGGTGCTGCCTTGCTTGCGCGTGCCGCTCACTGAGACAGCAGTAGCGGTGCCTTGGACAAGCAGTTGCCCCGTATCGCCCACTTGCCCCCCTGATTCGGCATAAAACGGGCTGCGGTCTAAAACCGCCCAGCCATCGCCATCGAGACGCTCGACACTGGCCCCCTCGGCGTTATATAGCTCCAGGACTTGCGCCTCGCAGGCGTCTTCGGTATAGCCGACAAACACCGTCGGCACCTCGCCACTGACGCGCAACTCGGTATCTGCGGCGAATTGACTGGCAGCGCGCGCACGCTGACGCTGTGCTTGCATCAGCGTATCAAAGCCCTCGGTATCAACGCTGAGAGCGTGTTCGCGTGCCACGTCGGCAGTGAGATCCAGCGGGAAGCCGTAGGTGTCATACAACACAAACGCCACCTCGCCGGGCACCGTATCGCCGTCTAGCTCTGCGATAGCTTGGTTCAAGATGCCCATCCCCAAGGCCAGCGTCTCAAGAAAACGCTCTTCTTCTTTTTTCAGCTGCGCCGTGATCTGCGCTTGGGCATCGACCAGCTCAGGATAGGCCTCGCCCATTTGCGTGACCAGAGGAGCGACCAACTGATGGAAAAATGGCTTGGTCTGGCCGAGCTGATAGCCATGGCGCAATGCGCGACGAATAATGCGGCGCAGCACATAGCCCCGTCCTTCATTGGAGGGTTGTACGCCATCGACCATCAAAAACGCGCACGAGCGAATATGATCGGCGAGCACTTTTAGCGAGACATGCTCTTGATCTTCACAGGCCACGAGCTGCGCGGCGGCGGCGATGAGCTCGGCGAAGAGATCAATCTCGTAGTTACTGTGCACATGCTGCAAGACGGCGGCGATGCGCTCCAAGCCCATGCCCGTGTCCACGCTAGGACGAGGCAATGGCGTGAGCGTGCCGTCGGCACTGCGGTCGTACTGCATAAAGACGAGGTTCCAGATCTCGATATAGCGATCGCCATCTTCTTCAGGCGTCCCTGGCGGTCCTCCCCATACATCGGGGCCGTGGTCATAGAAAATCTCGCTACACGGCCCACAAGGCCCGGTCTCGCCCATCTGCCAAAAATTGTCTTTTGCGCCAATGCGGGCAATGCGCTCTCGCGGCACCCCCACCTCATTGGCCCATATATCAAAAGCTTCGTCGTCCTCTTCGAACACCGTCACCCAGAGCTTGTCTGCGGGCAGAGCCAGTTCTTGGGTCAAAAAGGCCCAAGCGAAGCGAATCGCATCGTGCTTGAAATAATCGCCAAAGCTGAAATTCCCCAGCATCTCAAAGAACGTGTGGTGGCGTGCGGTATAGCCGACGTTCTCCAAATCGTTGTGCTTACCGCCCGCGCGCACGCAGCGCTGCGAGCTGGTCGCTCGTTGGTAGGGCCTGGGATCGCTGCCCAAAAACACATCTTTAAATTGCACCATGCCCGCGTTCGTAAACAGCAAGGTGGCATCGTTTCCGGGTACCAAGGGACTAGAGCGCACAATAGGGTGGCCCTGCTCGGCAAAGTACGCGAGAAATTTCGCGCGAATGTCAGTAGTACGCATGGGTGCTCTTCCTGATCTTCAACGTGATGACCGTTGAGGCCATCATCTGGGTAGTTCGTTTTGTACAGTGGTGTGCATGTCTTGCTCATGCTGTGCCAAGGCATAGCGAATACTGGAGTACTCAAAGCCTCGTCCGAGCAAAAATCGTTGCGCTTTGGCACGGTCGGTGATGCGGCTGCGAAACTTTTTCTGCAGCGCCTGTAAGGCCAGGGCATCCCAATCGGGCACATCGTCTGGGCAAGTGGTCGCGAGCGTGTCGAGACCGGACTCGTCCAGGCCCCGCTGGCGCAAATCGGCGCTCAGTTTTTTGGGGCCATAGCAACGCTGTGCTGCGTGACGTTGGCGCTGTTCGGCGGCACGTTGATCGCTCTGCCAACCGCGCTCGGTGAGATCGGCGATCGTCGCGTCAATCAACGCCACGTCAAAGCCCTTTTGTTGCAGGCGACGGCGCAGCTCCTGAGCGCTGTATTCGCGCCGCGATAGGCAATCCACCGCAGCAGCAAATACCTCCGAAGGCGGTTTAGCTTTTTGCTTCACCCTCTTCCGGCGTCCCTAGCAGTTTGGCGCGCAGCGCTGTTTCGATGGCGGCGGCGGTTTCTTTGTGCTGGATCAGATACTGGCGGACGTTCTCTTTGCCTTGGCCAATGCGATCCCCCTGATAGGAATACCACGCCCCTGCTTTATCGACCAAGCCTTCTTTGACGCCCAGATCTATCAGCTCGCCTTCGCGAGAGCTGCCCTCACCGTAGAGAATCTCAAACTCTGCTTGGCGGAAAGGGGGCGCCATTTTGTTTTTTACCACTTTCACGCGCGTCTCATTGCCCACCACTTCATCGCCGCGCTTAATCGCGCCAATACGGCGAATATCTAAGCGCACCGAGGCGTAGAACTTGAGGGCGTTACCGCCAGTGGTGGTCTCTGGAGAGCCAAACATAACCCCAATCTTCATGCGAATCTGGTTGATGAAGATCACCAGCGTATTGGAACGCTTGATATTGGCAGTCAATTTGCGCAGCGCTTGTGACATCAGGCGGGCGTGCAGACCCACGTGCGAATCGCCCATTTCGCCTTCGATTTCTGCTTTGGGTGTCAGCGCCGCGACCGAGTCGACCACGACCAAATCCACAGCATTGCTGCGCACCAGCATGTCAACAATCTCTAGAGCTTGGTCGCCAGTGTCGGGCTGCGAGACCAGTAGATCATCGACATTGACGCCCAGCTTCGCGGCATAAGTGGGATCGAGAGCGTGCTCAGCATCCACAAAAGCCGCCGTGCCGCCGCCTTTTTGGCACTCGGCAATCGCTTGCAGTGTGAGGGTGGTTTTACCAGAGGACTCGGGGCCATAGATCTCTATCACTCGCCCTTTCGGCAGGCCGCCAATGCCTAGTGCGACATCCAGTGAGAGCACGCCCGTGGAGACGACCTCGATATCGCGCGCCGCACCGGCGTCGCCCATGCGCATAATTGCGCCCTTGCCAAACTGCTTTTCAATTTGCCCCAGCGCGGCGGCGAGGGCTTTGCGGCGATTGTCGTCCATTGCGAACCAAGATTGCTATTATTTAGCGCGTTATTCTCTCATATTAGCGACTGTTTAGCGACTGCTTAACGACCGTTTCTCGGCTCCGCCCAGCAGAGAAAACACCCCCGACAAGGCGCTCATAGCCGCCCGGTGGCGCACCTGCTCCCGATCTCCATCAAACTGATAACAACGCGCAGTGCAGCAAGTCGCTGTA
>CAKZUS010000069.1 GCA_937921805.1 uncultured Granulosicoccaceae bacterium | reverse complement strand
GTGTGGAGCAATTGCCGATTCGTGGCATGGCCCAGCAACTGGCAGAGAATGCCACGTTTGAGAGCCACATCGATGGGGTGCTGACGCTGGGCCTCACCGCTGAGTCTGTCGCACTGCGCACTGATGGCGCCGTGGCCCAGTTGGCGCAGTCTCTTCGCGATAGCATCGGCGTCTCGCAACTGCGCTTCACCCGAACACAAACCAGCACCGATACGCTCGCCGCACAGCGCAGCGAAGAAGCGGCGGCGCAATTGCAAAACGCGCGCGAAGAGTTTTTGGCGCTCCCCCTTGTTACGGCCTTGCAGCAGACATTCAATGCCACCATTGACATGAAATCTATACGGCCGTTGACCGACTGAACTGACAGAGAGACAGCATGAAAGCTTTAGCGGGATTGATGAAGCAGGCGCAGCAAGCGCAAGAGAAACTGCAGCAGGCGCAAGAAGACGTCGCGCAATTACGCGTAGAAGGGAAATCTGGCGCCGGGTTGGTGGTCGTGCAGATGACCGGGCGCTATGAGTTGGCGACAGTGCACATCGACGATGCCCTAATGGGCGACGATAAAGCCGTTCTGGAGGACTTGATTGCCGCTGCGGTCAACGACGCCGCTCAACGCGTGCAGCGCCAAGCGAGTGAGCGCATGGCCGAGGTGACGGCGGGCATGTCTCTGCCGCCTGGCTTTAAGATGCCGTTCTAATGCAGCCGCTGTTTGCCCGCCCCCTCGAAGAGCTGGTCGAGAGCCTGTCGCGCCTGCCTGGTATTGGGCGCAAGGGCGCGCAGCGCATCGCCTTGCAGCTTTTGCAGCGCCAGCGCGATGCCGGCGAGCGTCTCTCGCAACGCCTGGAGCATGCGCTGCAGACGTTGCATCCTTGTAGCCGCTGCCGGACGCTATCGGATCATGATCCGTGTCAGTTGTGCACCGATCCGGCTCGTGATGCGCGCCAACTGTGCGTCGTCGAAGAGCTGGCAGACCAATGGGCTCTGGAGCGTGCAACGGGCTTTAAAGGGCAGTATTTTGTGCTCAATGGGCGCCTCTCTCCGCTCGATGGCATGGGTCCAGCGCAGCTAGGTCTGCCGATCTTGGCGGAGCGTCTCAATGAAGTCGAGACCGTGATTTTGGCGACAAGCGCTACGGTAGAGGGCATGACCACGGCGCAGTGGATTAGCGATGCCGCGACAGCGCGTGGTGTGACGGTACAGCGGTTGGCGCAAGGCCTGCCTGTAGGAAGCGATCTGGATTATCTGGATAACGCGACCCTTGCGGCGGCGTTTGACTACAGACAATAAATAACACCGCCAAAAAACACCACCAGTGTGGCGGTGTTTTTTCTGCCAAGATTGCGCTGCAGTGTTCGCTCTACGCTGCGTTGATTTTAGCGATCAAGCAGTCGGCAAACTCACTGGTTTTCACTTCGCGTGAGCCTTCCATTTGGCGCGCAAAGTCATAGGTGACAGTGCCGTCAGCAATGACCTTCGGGAAGGCCTCATTGATCAGGTCTGCCGCTTCTTGCCAGCCCATATACTCCAGCATCATCACGCCCGAGAGCAGCAGTGAGCTGGGGTTGACTTTGTCGAGTCCGGCATACTTGGGTGCTGTGCCATGGGTGGCCTCGAATACAGCGATGTGATCAGCGATATTGGCACCGGGGGCAATGCCCACGCCGCCGACTTCTGCCGCGGCCGAGTCGGAGAGGTAGTCGCCATTGAGGTTACAAGTCGCCAGAACGTCAAACTCTGCAGGGCGCAGCTGTAGGAGCTGGAACATGATGTCCGCGATGCGATCTTGGATGATGACCTTGCCTGGAGGGGCTACGCCGTCGTAGTCATCCCACAACTGCTGCTCGGTGATGGTCTGATCGGGGAACTCTTCTCGTGCCACCTCGTAGCCCCATTGCTGGAAAGCGCCTTCGGTGAACTTCATGATGTTGCCTTTGTGCACGAGGGTCACGCTGCGGCGCCCGTGATCAATGGCGTACTGGATGGCTTTGCGCACGAGACGCTTAGAGCCAATGGCACTAATGGGCTTGATGCCCAGGCCTGCGCCTTCAAAGAACTCACAGCCCATCTCTTCGCGCAGGAACTTGGCCAGTTTTTCGTTCTCTGGGGTGCCGGAGCGATACTCAATGCCGGAGTAGACGTCTTCGGTGTTCTCGCGAAAGATCACCACGTCTACCTCTTCGGGCTTGCGCATCGGGGAGGGAACGCCTTCGTAGTAGCGCACGGGACGGACGCACGAATACAGATCCAGCTCCTGACGCAGCGCGACGTTGAGCGAACGAAAGCCCCCACCAATGGGCGTGGTCAGCGGGCCTTTGATAGAGACCAATAAATCTTTAGTGGCCTCCAAAGTCTCTGCGGGGAAGTAGTCGCCGTCATAGAGACCGGCAGCTTTTTCGCCTAAATATAATTCGCACCAAGCGATGCGGCGCTTATCGCCATAGGCTTTTGCCACGGCGCTGTCCCACACGCGCAAGCACGCGTTGGTGATGTCTGGCCCAATACCGTCGCCTTCGACGTAGCCGACAATGGGGTTATCCGGTACGCGCAGTTCGCCATCGACGACGCTGATCTTCTCGCCTGTGCTGGGGAGCTGGATGTGTTGATACGCCATAGAGACTCTATCCTTTGCCACTGTAAAACCCCATATTTTAAACTAAGAACCAAGATTACGCCGAATGATTGCCCGGGAACGACACCATATCGTGAGCTGTGCAGCGCTCAAGTCTTGCGCCTGGGCGTCTGGGCCTGGTGAACGGCGCTCGCGTCAAGTAGGCGCAAAAAGTTCTCGACCCTGACGGCGGGGACCTTGCCATCGCGCACCGCAGCATGCACCGCGCAGCCGGGCTCGCTGCGGTGCTGGCAATTCGGAAAGCGGCAGTACATCGCAAAAGACTCGATATCGTGATAGCTGCGCCGAATCGCGTCCACAGGAAGGTGATCGACGCGAAATTCGCGCACTCCAGGGGAGTCGATCAAGCTGGTGTCATCATCGAGTTCGAACCGCTGTGAGGTCGAGGTGGTGTGCTTACCTAGGCCATGGCGGTTGATAGGCCCCACAGGAAGGTCACGCTGTAATAAAGCACCAATCAAGGATGACTTTCCCACCCCAGACTGGCCTACGAGCACGCTGCAATGCCCCTGCAAGGCCGCGCGCAGTGGGGGCAAGGCTTCGGCGTCTAAGGCGCAGCAATGAACCTGTGGTGTGCCTGCGTAGACCGCGCTCCAGTGCGATAAGTCGTCTTGCCATAAGTCGACTTTGTTGAAGACGATCAGGCTGGCGATGTTGGCCTCCTCTGCCGCGACCAGATATTGATCGATTAGATAAGCATCCAGTGCAGGGACGGCGGCGCAGACTACGACTAGTAGATCAAGATTGGCGGCGACAGGTTTGATGCGTCCACGGCGATCCTGTCGTCCGAGAACGCTTTTTCGGGCCACGATGTGGTGGATCTGAGGCTCTGCCGCTTTGGTATCTTGCCAACAAACGCGATCTCCCGGCACGACGGTGCCCAGTGCGCGGCGGCCGTAGAGATAAATAGATGCGCCTGTGTCGGTGCGCACTGCGATACGTTCACCGTGGCAGGCGACGACCTCTCCTTCGTGCAAAAGGCACTCCCAGCATAAATATGGAACAATATTGCGCATTATTGATGATGTTGGTGCACAAATGGTGAGGCAATGAGCGCGCGTTGGGTATGGATGGATCTCGAAATGACAGGCCTAGACCCTGAGCAGGACAAAATTATTGAGGCGGCTGTGCTGGTGACAGATACGGATCTCAATATCGTCGCTGAAGGGCCAAACCTCATTATCCACGTTGAGGAGCCACAACTAGAGGTGATGGATGA
>CAKZUS010000068.1 GCA_937921805.1 uncultured Granulosicoccaceae bacterium | reverse complement strand
CTAAGGTGTTGTCGATATCAAGGGCTAGGGCATGCACGCGCTCGCGTACTTGGTCCTCGTCGATCAGGATGTCAATTTCATGGGGAGGCAGTGACATAAGGCTCATTTCTTGGAGGGCGGGCCACTGAGTGTGGCAAACTTTGGCTTATGATGCAGTATCAGCTTCAGGCGCGCCCGCTACTCGGGCAGCCTTTCCACCCCGACCCTTTACTTGATCGCTTGTATCGCGCACGGGGCGTGAGCAGCATGGCGCAGCTGGATCACCGCTTAGCGGCGCTTCCTGCCCCACAATTTGCCGACATTGACGCCGCTACGACTGTGCTTCGAGAGGCAATTGAGCGCCAGCAACGCATCGTAATTATCGCCGACTACGACTGCGATGGTGCGACCGCCTGTGCGGTGGCTGTGCGCGGCCTGCGCGCGCTTGGTGCGGCGGATGTACGCTACTTGGTGCCCGATCGGTTTTCACTGGGCTACGGCCTGAGTCCGGCTATTGCTGAGCTGATTGCTCCTCAGCAGGCCGATGTAGTGCTAACGGTCGACAATGGTATTAGCTCTATAGAGGGAGCGGCGGCGGTGCAGGCACTGCCCGCAAAGCTCTTGATCACGGATCATCATCTGCCGGGCGAGTCGTTGCCCGTGGCCCAAGCGATCGTGAACCCGAATCGGCGCGACTGCGCTTTTCCCAGCAAGGCGTTGGCAGGGGTGGGGGTGATCTTCTACGTCCTGCTCGCGCTGCGGCGCACGCTGGGCAGTACTGTCGATCTGCGCCCTTTGCTGGATTTGGTGGCTCTGGGTACTGTGGCGGATGTGGTGCCGCTAGATCAGACCAATCGTATTTTGATCGAGCAGGGGCTGCGGCGTATCCGCGCTGGACAAGCCCACGCCGGGGTGCAAGCGCTGTTTGCCATCAGCGCACGAGAGGCGGCGCGCAGTAGCCCACAAGACCTAGGCTTTGCCATTGCTCCGCGTTTGAATGCGGCCGGGCGCATGGATGATATGAGTCTTGGGGTGCAGTGCCTGCTGTGCGATGATCCCGCCACGGCGCGCGAACTCGCGCAATCGCTGCACGAGATCAACGAGGTGCGCCGCGCCACCCAAGACGAGATGATAGACGATGCGCTGAGTGACTTAGGGCCGAACCCTGATCAGGCGCATCCGCACGGGGTGTGTTTGTTTAACGAAAATTTCCACGAGGGCATCGTAGGGCTGGTGGCGGGGCGATTGCGTGAGCGCTACCAACGCCCAGCAGTGGTCTTTGCGCGTGGCGTCAATGGTGATCTGAAGGGAAGCGCGCGCTCCGTCCCTGGTGTCCACCTGCGAGATGTGCTGGCCGATATTGCGACGTGCAGTGGCGCGGTGTCGAAGTTTGGAGGACATGCTATGGCAGCAGGCCTGAGCCTAGCGGAGCAAGACTATGATGTGTTCGCGCAGCACTGGCATGCGCAGATGGCGCGAGTGCATCCTCAGCAGCACGCAGTGCTCGATACCGATGGTGAGCTGGAATCCCAGTTTTTTACGGTAGAGGTCGCTGAGCGTCTGGGTTGTGCTGGGCCGTGGGGAACACAGTTCGAAGCGCCCTGCTTTGAAGGGGTTTTTGTCGTACAGGCGCAGCGAATACTCAAAGGGCGCCACTTAAAGCTACAGCTGCAATGCCACGATGGTTCGCATGTCGATGCTATATGGTTTGGGCAGCCCAGTACTGTAGCGAACACGATGCGACTGGTCTTTGCGCTAGAGGTCAATCACTGGCGAGGTCGCAGCGCGCTACAGCTTTTAGTGCGCTACGGCGAATCGGCCTGATAGCACCAGGTATGCAGAATCCAGTTTGTTTGGTCTGTAGAGAGATCGTGCCAAACTGGCGTACTCACCTCTTCAGCGACAGTGCTGTAGGCCGCATCAATATTTTGCTCTTGCACGCCATCTAAAGGCGTGACGGTAATGGCACGCATCCCGGTTGCGGCGGCGGCGATCTGGGCCAAGGATTTGCTGGGCAGTAAAGCAACAAAGGTGATGTTTTTGTGGAAGTACTGCTTGCACAGCGAGCCGAGAATGGCTGCATCTTGCATCGCAATATTACTCATTGGGGATTGCGCGCCGAGAACGACCGCTACGTGGGCGCTCTGCGTGCGGTAAATGCGGATTGTGACCCCACTTGGGCGTTCTTCTAAGGCCTGCGCGCCAAGGGTATGCAGATTGAGATAAAACCATGGCTCAGGAGGAGGGGCCGTGGCATCAATTAATGCTAAGCGCACCCATTGGGCGTGTTGCCTATCTTCTGGTTGTTTAGTCCGACGGAGGCGTGCGCCCAGCTGGTCTAATGCCGGTCGCAGTGCATGAGCAAAGTCCGTCGGCATCGCCATGGGCGAGCTGACAGCTTCTCCGCCATCACCGAGAGTTCTCCGATCCATGGCGTTCGTACCGAAAGCACGTTGTGTTGTCTCTATACCCTACTGTCTTCGCTCTTTTTCTGGCGCGATTAGGGGCTTTTTTTGTGCTTATTTTGTGACTATTAACGTACTTGGCTACAGCGCAGCCCGAAGCTGTGTCTTTTTTGTTCCGAAGCGCTTGTTGTTGTTAAGAAAGCGCTATTTCAGTGCGCAGCTCTTGAATAATAGAGTCGTACTTGTTTGGATTGTGATCCGAGGCGTTTGAGAAAATAGCAGAACCGGCCACAAAGGTATCCGCCCCTGCTGCATAGATTGCTCTGATATTGTCTTTTTTGACGCCGCCGTCGACTTGAAGGCGAATGTCCAAACCACTGTCATCAATGATGTGTCGAACAGTTTTTATTTTATTGAGCGTACCCGGTATAAAGGATTGTCCTCCAAATCCTGGATTGACGGACATCAGTAAAATTAAACCAATTTTATCTAATACATAATCCAGGTAGTGCAAGGGAGTCGAGGGATTGAGAGCCAAGCCGGGCCGGCAACCAGAGTCAATAATCAGTTGTAGAGTGCGGTCGAGATGGTCGGTAGTCTCGGGGTGAACGCTGATCATTGTGGCCCCAGCTTGTGCGAACTCGCCGATGAGCCGATCGACGGGTTTGACCATCAGGTGTACGTCGATCGGTGCGCTAATGCCATGATTCCTCAGGGCTTGGCAGACAAGTGGCCCGAAGCTGAGATTAGGGACATAGTGGTTGTCCATCACATCGAAATGTACCCAGTCCGCACCAGAGCGCAGTACGTCATCCACCTCTTGGCCCAGGGCGGCGAAGTTGGCGGCGAGTATGGAAGGGGCGATCAGGGCGGACTGTTGCATGGCGGGAAGTGCTCGTGCTGGAAGGAGGTATTGTCGTAGTGGGAAATAATAAGGCATTCCCTTGTGTGGGGGAGGGCGGGCTGCTCCGATAGCACTCATTTTTTCTATTGTGCTGCCGATACGATAAGGGATGTTTGCTGGCAACAACAATGAAATTAGAAGACATACATACACTAGCACCAATTTTTTTTGCAATGGTCTGTACAGTGCGCCGTCGGTGGCCAACTGTCCCTCAACTTATGGCGCACTTTGATGACACGCTACCCGATAGCGTGGATACGGCGTATAGCGATTTGTCAAAAGCGACTGTCTATATCAACACCCGCAAGATAGATCAACTGGAGATGGGAGTCGCGCGCCTCGTACTGATGCACGAGATCAGTCACCAGGCGGCATGGTACTGTCGTGGCAGCGATCTGCACGACGGGGCTTGGCGTGATGTGCTGGAGTTTTTTGGGGAAGAAGGGCGCGCGGTATACCGTGAGACAGTGCAGCTGTGTGGGCCATGCACTGGGGTCGATTTCAGCCAAATAGCGCACCGCAGGAGCAAGCCCTTACAATAAGGGTCCTCTCGTTGTGTAGAGAACACGCAATGCCCAGCACCTATTTGCCCTTTGCCCTTGAGCTGGCCCAAGCAGCAGGGGCACATGCCCTGGCGTCTTTCCGGCAGCCCCTCGCTGTTGACAACAAAAGCACGACCGATTTTGACCCGGTCACGCAAGTGGATCTCGATACTGAAACGCTGTTGCGCAATATGATTGAAGCCCGCTTTCCCGAGCACGCTATTCACGGCGAAGAGTGGCAGGATAAGTCTGGCGATAATAGCCCTTGGCAGTGGATTCTCGACCCCATCGACGGTACTCGTGCCTATGTGGCCGGGTGTCCGACTTGGGCGACTCTGGTGGGATTACTCTATGAGGGAGAGCCGGTACTGGGAGTTGCAGCGTTTCCAGCCCTAGGAGAGGTGTTTGCTGGCACGAGTGACGAAGCATGGTGGTATCGCGGGGGCGCGCGCGAGCCACTGCGTTGCCAGCCTAGAGCACTCGGATCGAGTTTGCTCAGCGTCACAACACCGCAGATGTTTGCGCCGGGCTATGAGCAGCAGTGTTTTCAAGCGCTACAAGGCGCGGTGCTAGGTACGCGTTTTGGACTTGACGCCTATGGCTTTTGTTTGGTCGCTGCGGGGTGGATGCAACTTGTCTGCGAGGCCGATCTCAAGCGTGTTGATTACCTGCCCTTGGTGCCTATTTTGCGCGGTGCTGGCGCCGTGGTGAGTGACTGGCGCGGGCGAGCCGCGCACGAGTCTCGGGTATTGGCTTGCGCCGACGCCTCATTGCGCGACGCTTGCCTCGCTTTATTTGACGAGTTTGACGCGCTGACGCCTTAGGCGGCGTGGCGGCTCAGCGTCGACATCAGTGCACCCATCTCTATAGCTTTGGGCTTGACCATCCAAAAGTGCTGTGCATAACGGTAGAAGTTCTCGTAGATATCAATGGCCCAAGCGCTATGCGTATTGGCAGCATTGAGCGCCAACAGCTCTAGCAGAAAGTTACGGTATTGTTCCATTGCTTCGCTTCGGATGCGATGGATGTCGATGAGTTCGTGGTTATAGCAATCGACGAAGCTGCGCTCAGTGTCGAGAATGAATGCCATGCCGCCGGTCATGCCTGCGCCAAAATTCACCCCAGTAGGGCCGAGCGAAACCACGCAGCCGCCAGTCATGTATTCGCAGCCGTGATCTCCCAGACCTTCTACAACCGCCACAGCCCCAGAGTTGCGCACAGCAAAGCGCTCGCCCGCAAGGCCCGAGGCGAAGAGTTTTCCGCCAGTGGCGCCATATAAGCAGGTATTGCCCATAATGACAGAGCTGCGGCTGTCGAACTGTGCCTCAGGCGCGGGGCGAATGACGATTTGACCGCCTGCCATGCCTTTGCCGACGTAGTCATTGGCATCGCCTTCAAGGGTCATGTGGAGGCCCCCGGCGTTCCAGACACCAAAGCTCTGGCCCGCACTACCGCTCAAGCGCAAGTGAATGGGCTGCGTCATGCCGTGGTCGCCATAGCGCTTGGCAATCTCACCAGAGAGGCGGGCGCCAATCGAACGGTCGGTGTTTTTCACATTAAATTTGAAATCTCCTCCAGAAGCAGCTTCGATAGCCGGCAAGCAGGTTTCAACCATTTGCGCGGCGAGCGTGCCGGGGTCATTGGGGATATTTCTTTTCACTGAGCAGCGTCGCGGCACATCATCAGCGATGCCGCCGTTGCTGAGTAGAGGGGAGAGGTCAATGGCGCGCTGACGCGAGGTCTGGCCCTCAATGCGATCGAGATACTCGGTGTGGCCGATCAAGTCATCCAGGCGGCGGATTCCGAGGCTGGCCATATGGCGGCGCACGTCTTGGGCAACAAAGCGCATGTAGTGCATTACCTTGTCGACGTTGCCGTTGAAATGGCGGCGGCGCAATACAGCGTGTTGCGTCGCAACACCCGTTGCGCAGTTGTTGAGGTGGCAAATGCGCAAGAACTTACAGCCCATGGCAATCATGGGTCCGGTGCCAAACCCAAAGCTCTCGGCGCCCAGCATGGCGGCTTTGATCACGTCGAGTCCGGTTTTTAAGCCGCCGTCAGTCTGAACGCGGACCTTATGGCGCAGGCCGTTGGCACGCAGCACTTGATGAGTCTCGCTCATGCCTAGCTCCCAGGGCGACCCGGCGTACTTCACGGAAGTGAGCGGTGACGCGCCAGTGCCTCCATCGTAGCCAGAGATCGTGATCAGGTCGGCAAAGGCTTTCGTAACACCAGCGGCAATCGTGCCTACACCAGGGAGGGAGACCAGCTTGACGGAGACCAGCGCATCGCGGTTGACCTCCTTGAGGTCATAAATCAGCTGCGCGAGGTCTTCAATCGAGTAAATGTCATGGTGGGGCGGCGGTGAGATTAAGGCCACGCCAGGCGTAGAGTGGCGCAAGCGAGCGATGAGCGTATTGACTTTATGCCCGGGGAGTTGTCCTCCTTCGCCAGGCTTAGCACCTTGTGCTACTTTGATTTGCAGCACTTCGGCATTGACCAAGTAGTGTGGGGTCACACCAAAGCGCCCTGAAGCGATTTGTTTGATCTTCGACATCTTGTCGGTGCCGTAGCGGGCCTTGTCCTCGCCCCCTTCGCCAGAATTGGAACGCGCGCCCAGGCGGTTCATCGCCTCGGCGAGAGTCTCATGGGCTTCGGGAGACAGTGCGCCCAGCGACATACCAGCAGAATCAAAGCGCCGCAGAATGTCCTCAATAGGCTCGACTTCTTCTAGGGGAATCGGCGTGTCGCCTGTGCGCAGGCACAGCAGGTCGCGCAGCATAGAGGGTTGGCGTTGATCCACAATGTCGGCGTAGCGTTGATAGTCGCTCCATTCGCCACTGCTGACCGCCCGCTGCAGTGTATTGACGACATCGGGGTTGTAGGCGTGGTACTCGCCGCCGTGGATAAATTTTAATAAGCCGCCTTGTGAGCGCTTTCGCAGAGGGTCATTGGCCTCAGCATGCAAGGCCTCTGCATCTTCTTGCAGGTGCACAAAATGGGCGCCTTGAATACGCGATGTCGTGCCTTGGAAACACAGATCGACGACTTCATCGGCAAGGCCCACAATTTCATACAGCTGCGCTCCACGGTACGAGGCGATGGTCGAGATTCCCATTTTAGAGAGAATCTTCAGCAGGCCTTTGTTGATGCCTTTACGATAATTTTGCTCCAGAATCGTCGCTTTGCTCGCGTCGATTTCACCGCTGCGCACCAACCCATTGAGGCACTCGTAGGCTAGATACGGACAGACGCAAGTCGCGCCGTAGCCGATTAAGACCGCGATGTGGTGCGGGTCGCGCGCGTAGCCGGTCTCGACGATGAGGTTGACGTTGGCGCGTAGACCGGCATTGATCAAGCGATGGTGCGCATGGCCGGTGGCAAGGAGTGCGTGGACAACGCGTTGTGACCAAGGCAAGTCAAAGTCTGAGAGCACGATAACGGTGGTGCCATCACGAGCGGCTGACACGACTGACTCGGCAATGCGCTGCACTGCACCCTGCAGGGTCTCGTCTTCAGTAAAGCCCAACGCAATACGCTGTGTGCGGTAGGCGGGGTCTTTGTCGCCCAACGTCAAGAGAGAGCTGAGCTTTTCACGCGAGAGCACAGGGGAGCGCACTGTTAGGCGCTTGGCACCTTGTTCGTTTTGCTCAAAAATATTGCCCTCGGACCCCAAACAGGTCTCCAAAGACATCACAATCGCCTCGCGCAGTGGGTCAATAGGCGGGTTGGTGACCTGAGCGAACTGCTGGCGGAAATTGTCGAACAGCGAGCGGGTGAGATGGGACATGACCGGGAAAGGCGTGTCGTCGCCCATAGAACCGATCGTCTCGGCCCCCTCTTCACCGAGCACACGCAAGACCTGGTCGCGCTCTTCGAAGCTCACTCCAAAGCGCTTTTCGTATCGGGTCAGCGTCTCTTCATCGAAGCTTTGATGGGCCAAGCCATCATCGTCGAGGCGCGCGCGCAGTGACTTAGCGTGATCTTGCATCCAGCGCGCGTAGGGGCGCTGTGCGCATAAACTCTCGTCGATGTCTTGTGGTCGCAGGATCACACCTTTGTGCGTATCAATAGCGATCATCTCGCCGGGCTTGAGGCGGCCCTTTTGGACGATGTTCTTGGGGTCGTAGTCCCACACGCCGACCTCGGAGGCGAGCGTGACGACGCGGTCACTCGAGACAACGTAGCGCGCTGGACGCAGGCCATTGCGGTCCATCGTGCAGCAGGCGTAGCGACCGTCGCTGAAGACAATGCCCGCTGGGCCGTCCCACGGCTCCATATGCAGGGCGTTGTAGGCCAAAAAGGCCCGCATGTCAGGATCCATTTGCTCGACGTTTTGCCAGGCGGGGGGCACGAGCAGACGCATCGCTTGGAACATCTCCATGCCACCGCACACCAGCACCTCTAGCATGTTGTCGAGCGAGCTTGAGTCCGAGCCGCTCATGCTCACAACATCATCGAAGTCCTGCAACTCGGGCAATAGGGGCGAGATGAGTTTGCTGGCCCGTGCGCGCGCCCAATTGCGGTTGCCATTGATGGTATTGATTTCGCCATTGTGGGCCAGGTAGCGAAAAGGCTGCGCTAAACGCCACTCAGGAAGGGTGTTGGTGGAGAAGCGCTGATGGAAGATCGCGATGCTGGCGATCATGTCCGGGTCGGTCAGATCGGGGTAGAGCAGGGAGAGGTTTTTGGGAATAACCAAGCCCTTGTACAGCAAAACGCTAGCCGACAGCGATGAGACGTAGTAGTCACTGGTCTCGCTGAGTTGCTGCTCGCTCATGCGCCGTGCGACCAGCATCTGGCGGTTGAGCTGCGCGGTACTGGTGCCGATGGCGGCATTGACGAAAACCTGCTCGAAGCGTGGTCGAGAGCGGTTGGCATAGTCGCCACACACGCTAGTGTCCGTTGGTACGATGCGCCACCCCGCTACGCTGCTGCCCTGAGCGGCGATCGCTGCCTCTAGCACTGCGCGTTGTTGGGCAGCGACGGATTCATCAGTCGCGAGAAAAACATTGCCGACAGCAAATAGCGGCCCCAGTTCGATGTTCTGTTCGCTGGCGACTTTGCGCAAAAAGCGTGCGGGCTGGGTGATCAGTAGGCCGCAGCCATCGCCCGATACCCCATCGGCAGCAACGGCACCACGGTGGGTGAGGCGCTCTAATGAGACGATGGCATTGTCAATAAGCTCGTGGCTGGCGATGCCATCGAGGTGGGCGATCATTCCCCAGCCGCAGTTGTCGCGTTCAAATTCGGGGCGATAGAGGCCGTGTTCGGCTAGCTGTTGCAGTGCATTCATTGTGGTGTTCCTTCCAGTCAAGGCGTGCGGTGTTCACGCCGAGACCGGCGGACCTGCGCTCGGCGCGCAGAACAGTGCCCGCTAGCCGATATATAGTACCGTATGTTGACCTATTTGGTCATTACTTTAGTGCGCGACTTTTGTCACAGGTGTCACGGGTGTCGCATGACGGGGGAGAAGGTGGCTTAAACGTAAAAAGCGGGGATCACAGAGGGAGCTTGCCGAAGGCTCTCACCCAGGGCTTAAAGCGGGTCGAACCTTCGGGAAGCGTATTCTCTGCCCGTTTCGCGGCTCCCGATGTGGCAAAACTGCCAACAATCAGGCC